>DATJXA010000021.1:0-29350 GCA_035500675.1 Bacteroidota bacterium
CGCCAAGGACGGCAAGGACTACGTCCTCAACCTCATCGACACGCCCGGCCATGTCGATTTTACGTATGAAGTTTCCAGATCGCTTGCAGCATGCGAAGGAGCCATCCTTGTCGTCGATGCGTCGCAGGGAGTCGAAGCGCAGACGATCAGCAACCTCTATTTGGCCATCGACGCGGGGCTGGAGATCATTCCGGTGATCAACAAAGTCGACCTCCCTTCCGCGAAAACGATGATCGAAACGGTCAAGCGCGAGATCGTCAACCTCATCGGATGTAAAGAGGAAGATATCCTCCTTGCGAGCGCAAAAACGAAGCTCGGCATTGAAGAGATCCTCGACGCGGTAGTGAAAAGAATTCCCCCGCCAAAAGGGGATGCGACGCAGCCGCTCAGGGCGCTCATTTTCGATTCTCTTTTCGATTCATACCGCGGCTCCATCGCCTATATCCGCGTTGTCGAAGGCACGTTGAGGGAAAAAGACAAGATACGTTTTTTCTACAACGGCAAGACTGCCGAGGCCGAGGAGGTGGGGATCCTGGAAATGAAACGGAAGCGCACCGGAGTGCTGACTGTCGGGGATGTCGGCTATCTCATCGCAGGAATTAAGGACGTCCACGACACAAAAGTAGGCGACACCGTGACGACCGTGACGAACGGCGCGGCAGAGCCGCTCCCAGGGTATAAAGAAGTCAAGCCGATGGTCTTCAGCGGATTGTATCCCACGAACAGCGACGACTTTGCGGAGCTTCGGGATTCGCTCGATAAATTAAGAATGAACGACGCGTCGCTTGTGTTCCAGCCGGAGTCGTCGACCGCGCTCGGTTTCGGATTTCGGGCCGGCTTCCTCGGACTGCTTCACATGGAGATCATCCAGGAGAGGCTCGAGCGGGAATACAATCAAAATTTGATCACAACGGTCCCCAATGTCGAATACAGGGTTACGAAAACGAATAAAGAAGTTGTCACCGTCGACAACCCGGCCGATATGCCGCCCGTCGGGAGTATCGAAAAGGTGGAAGAGCCGTACATTAAAGCGCAGATCATCACCCCGACCGAATACATCGGCAACATCATGAAGCTCTGCATGGACCGCCGAGGCGTCTACAAGAACACGAACTATCTCGACCCGACCCGCGCCGACATTTCGTACGAGTTTCCCCTTTCGGAGATCATTTTCGATTTTTACGATAAACTGAAATCGCTGACCCGCGGTTACGCGTCCCTCGACTACGATTACCTCAACTACCGGGAGTCGGACCTCGTGAAGCTCGACATCCTGCTGAACGGCGAGCCAGTCGATGCGTTGTCGACGATCGTTCACCGCGACAAAGCGTACGACATGGGAAAAAAATTGTGCAGCAAGCTGAAGGAACTTATCCCGCGACAGATGTTCGAGGTCGTCATCCAGGCAGCCATCGGGAGTAAAGTCATCGCGCGGACAACCGTTTCGGCGATGCGGAAGAACGTGCTGGCGAAATGTTACGGCGGCGATATCACCCGAAAGAGAAAATTGCTGGAGAAACAAAAGGAAGGCAAGAAGCGTATGAAACAAGTAGGCCGCGTCGAACTTCCGCAGGAGGCCTTCCTCGCGGTGTTGTCGATGACGGAATGATTAAATGAATCAGGAGACAGGAGCACGGAGACAAAAATAAATGGACCCTCACTCGCCCTTCTCCTTACTCCTGATTCCTTTCACTTTCATTCTGTACTGAACTCTCAACCTCACTCTTAATCTCGGCCAACTTATGCCTCAGCAAGAGAACAAAAAAACGGAAGCTCCGATCCCGTTCGCAACAAAGGTAAAGGATTTCTTTCGCGAAGCGGCGATCGTCATCATCGGATTTCTGCTTCTCAATAATTTCGTCATCGCTTCGTTCATGGTTCCGACGGGCTCGATGGAAAACGAGGTGATGACGGGCGATTTCCTGATGGTGAATAAATTCATTTATGGAGGATGTTCGCCGCGGAATATCCCCTTTACCGACATCCGGCTCCCATGGTTCAGACTCCCGGCGTTTAAATCGGTCCATCGCGGTGACGTCATCGTGTTTGTTTTTCCCGGTTACCGGGAAGAAGTACACCCTGAAGCGTTCACGTATTATCTCAAACGCTGCATCGCCGTCTCGGGCGACACGCTTCAGATCATTAACCGCGCGGTGTACGTCAACGGGAAAGCCTCGCCTTTGCCGCGCAACATGAAATTCAATTCTCCGCGGATCCTTCCCCCGGGCTATGCCGACGACCGAATTTTCCCGCCCGGCGCTCCGTTCAACGAGGACAACTACGGACCGATCGTTATTCCGTTCAAGGGGATGAAAATAAAAATCACGCCCGACAATTTGAGGATGTGGGACACCTTCATCCAGCGTGACGGACATCTCGCATCGATATCGCCGCAGAACAACATCCTCATCGACGGTGCGCCGAACGATACGTATGTCGTGCAGCACGATTATCTTTTTGGGATGGGAGATAACCGCGACAACAGTCTCGACAGCAGATATTGGGGCTTTGTACCGGCAGACAATGTTGTCGGCACGCCGATGTTCGTTTACTGGTCGTGGGATACCGACGTTTCCATTTTCGACATCTTTCAGAAAATAGCGTCGGTACGGCTAGGCCGCATCGGAACATTGATTCGTTAATTCTTTTATGTAAACCCGTGGAAGGCAACAAAGAGGAGAAGGAACAGGGATCGCCGCCGCGAAAGCGGCTCAACGATTATCTTATTACTATTGTTGCGACCCTGCTTCTCTCTCTTTTTTTAAAATCGTTCGTCATCGAAGCCTTCCGCATCCCCAGCGCTTCCATGGAAAACACTCTTCGGGTCGGTGACTTTCTTTTCGTCAACAAATTTCTTTACGGTGCGGAGACCCCTCGGCATATCCCGTTCACCGATATCGAAGTCCCTCACTTTCGATTTCCCGCGCTCGCTTACCCACATCGTGGAGACGTTGTGGTGTTCGAGTATCCCGGAGACCGGGACGTGGTAAAGCCGGAGCAGAAGACGACCTATATCAAGCGCTGCATTGCCATTCCCGGAGACACTCTGCTCATTCAGGATAAAACGGTGTTCGTCAACGGCAGAGAGTTTTCCCTTCCTCCTGATGCAATGCCTCTTCGCCGAAGCGAGTTTCTCCCGCATGAAAGCTTTCCTTTAATTTTCCCTAAAGGAAGTCCTTTCAACCCGGATTACTACGGGCCGATCATCGTCCCGTTCAAGGGAATGGATGTTGAGATCTCAGAGAAGAATTTCGACGAGTGGCAGACGTTCGTCGAAAGAGAGGGCCACACCGCCGAACTCACCAGCGACGGGATCGTGCGTATCGATGGGATTGCGAGAACGAGCTATATTGTCGAACACAATTATTTTTTTATGATGGGGGATAACCGGGACAATAGTCTCGACAGCCGGTTCTGGGGTTTTGTTCCGGAAGGCAACATCATCGGAAAAGCGATGTTCGTGTATTGGTCGTGGAACACGTCGATCCCGATCGCCAGCGTGGGAGATAAGATGGCTGCGATACGCTGGTCCCGAATCGGAACGCTCATACATTGAATTGAAAGAGGAAGAGTGGCAAGCTTATACCTTCATATTCCGTTCTGCGAAAAGAAATGCATTTACTGCGATTTCTATTCCATTGAAAATATGAATTCGATGGCGCAATTTCTACGCGCGCTCGAAACTGAGATCGGAATGTACGCGGAGCAGTTTGCGCACATCGAGACCTTTGAAACCGTTTTCTTCGGAGGGGGAACCCCGTCGCTTCTCCCCCCGTCTATAATGGAACGATTGCTCGCTGCACTTCATAAAAACTATCGCATAGAGACCGGCGCGGAGATCACGGTTGAAACCAATCCGGGCACCGTGGACATTGAGAAACTACGCGCGTATCGCAGCATGGGCATTAACCGCCTGAGCATAGGAATCCAATCGTTTCATGAGGACGAGCTAAAATTTTTAAGCCGCATTCACACCGCAAAGGAGGCGGAGCGGTGCGTCGAGAATGCCCACAGGGGAGGGTTCGAGAACGTCAACGTCGATCTGATTTTCTCGCTCCCCCATCAAACGATGGAAGGATGGATGGAAAACGTCGAGCGGGCTCTTACGCTGGAGCCGAGCCATCTTTCCGCTTACAGCCTTATCGTCGAGGAACACACGCCGTTGTTCGCTATGGTGCACAACGGCGCAGTAGCGACTTTACCGGAAGAAGAGGATTCTGCAATGTACGAGCGGACGATAGCGATGATGGCCAACCGCGGCTTTCGTCATTACGAGGTCTCCAATTATGCTCGTCCCGGCTTCGAATGCCGGCACAACAACAATTATTGGAACCACGCCAATTATCTGAGCTTCGGTCCTTCGGCCCATTCATTCTGGAAAGACCATCCGACGGGCGGGCGTCGGTGGTGGAATGTCCGCAACATCACGCAATACTGCGACGCCTTAACTGCGGGAACCGTGCCGGTCGCCGGCTCCGAGACTGTCGATAAAGAAAAAATGTTCGACGAAGCCGTCTTTCTCGGTTTGCGTACGGGTGAGCTGAACCTTGCCATGCTGCAACAGGTGTATGGCGTCGATATGCTTTCCACACGCGGGGAGAAATTGAAAAATTTTTCGGATGAACAACTATTGCACGTTGCAGACCGTCGCATCATTTTGACCCGCAGAGGTTTTCTTTTTTGTGACGCGATCGCGGAGTCCCTGCTGTAACGTACTCCGAGGGAACGCGATCGCCTCCTCTGAACCCCCTTTCCGATGACAGCGTCTAACACGCAGCAAATTTTTTTGGCGGCTCAGCCCCAAATTCGCGTTGCAATTCTCTCGCATTCGGCCTATATTGACCCTGTTTTATTTTATCATCAATTAGATTTATGAGGACGTAATGGAGCATAAGCAGTTGAACCGGCTTGTTGCCGGCTTCGTTTTTCTTGTTTCGCTCATCGTCTATATTAAGACATTGTCCGACACGGTTGTGTTCTGGGACGTCGGGGAGTTCATCGCGGCCACGTATCTTATGCAGGTTCCTCATCCGCCCGGCTCGCCATTATTTCTCATCATCGCAAAAGTCTTTGCGATGTTGCCGACGGCTCATGACCCCGCCGTTCGCGTTCATCTCGTTTCACCCTTTGCAAGCGCGCTGACGGCCGCTTTTCTGTATCTCTCTATCGTCAAACTTATTTTGCTCTGGAGAGAGAAACCGTCCACCGTGGTCGACAAAATCGGCATCTACGGCGGAGCCGCAGTCGGAGCGCTATCGCTGACGTTTTCTCCCACGTTTTGGTTCAATGCGGAAGAAGCCGAAGTGTACGGCATGAGCATGCTGTTCGTCGGCATGATCACATATCTGGCGCTCCGGTGGAACGAGCGGGCCGACGAAAAAGGGAACGAAAAATATATTCTCCTCATTTCCTATCTCATCGGCCTTTCCACAGGCGTGCATTTGCTGTCCCTCCTCGTCATCTTCCCGTTCATGATGATCTTTTATTTTCGGAAGTACGAGTTCTCTCTCAATTCGTTCGTAAAATTCTCGGCGGCTGCGGTGATAATTTTTGGAATCGTCTATCCCGGGATCATCAAATGGCTTCCCGGACTTCTCGACGGTTCCGTGGAGATCAACGGTCAGGACTACAGTAATTTCCTTATCGGCATTTTGCCTTATGCTATCATCGGGGGGGCGCTGTACGGCGTGTACTACTCCCACGTCAACAAACGGAAGGTCTTGAACCTCGCATTAATGTCCGGGCTGCTCATCGTCATGGGATACTCCACCTATGCGCTCGTCATCATACGCGCAAACGAGCATCCGCCGATGAACGAGAACGACCCCAGCACGCTGACGCGCCTTGAGTCGTACCTTAACCGCGATCAGTACGGCGACGCTCCCTTGCTCAAACGACGATACAGCACCGAGCCGCAGCATCAGGGCATCTATACGAACTATTCCAGCGATACCGATTTTTTGTTGCGCTATCAGATCGACCACATGTTCCTCCGTTATTTTCTGTGGCAATATTGCGGCATCCAGGGGGATTGGCAGGATGCGGGCGTCAATTGGAATCAATTGTACGGCATCCCGCTTTTCTTCGGACTCTTTGGCTGCTTCTACCACTTTAAAAAAGACAAGAAAATGTGGTTCGTCTTTCTCACTTTTTTTATGATCATGGGATTGGTCCTCGCCTTTTATTTCAACATGCAGGAGCCGCAGCCACGCGAGCGCGATTATTTTTACGTCGGTTCCTTCTTTGTGTTCTCTGTCTGGATCGGAATGGGCGTCCTGGGACTTATTGACATGCTGCGCGAATGGCTCAAAAACCAAAGAGCGCAAGTCTACGCCGCCGGCGGAGCGTTGCTGTTCAGCGCCGCGTTCATCCCGGGCAACATGCTCCGTACGAACTATAAGGACGCAGACCGGACCGGAGATTACGTTGCGTGGGACTATTCATACAATCTCCTTCAATCGTGCGAACCCGATGCGATCCTTTTCACGAACGGCGACAACGATACATTCCCTCTTTGGTATTTGCAGGATGTGGAAGGAGTACGGCGGGATATCCGCATCGTCAACTTGAGTCTGGCCAATACGCCGTGGTACATCCTACAGCTAAAAAACGAAACCCCGTTCGGCGCACAAAAAGTGCCGATCAGCATTTCCGATGAGCAAATCGAAAACCTGCAGCCGATCCGCTGGGAACCTCGCAGGATGGCCCTCCCTGTCCCGAAGAACGTCCTCAACCAGTATACGTATCTCACCGATGAAGCAAAGAAAATGTCGATCGAGGACACATCGCTCACGAACTCAGGGGTCATTCGTTTCACATTCCCCAACACCATGACCTTCGGTTCGGTCAAAGCAATACGCGTCCAGGACATCATCACCTGGGATATTATTTCGACGAATAAATGGCAGAGGCCGATCTACGTTGCCGTGACGTCGACGCCCGACTCCAAGATCGGGTTGGACCGGTATTTCCGGATGGACGGGCTTGCGTTGAAGCTTATCCCCGTTGAGGGACCCAGCGATGAGGGGATGATCGTCGATACGATCCTTGCGGCCAACCTGTACGACAGCCCGGTCGGATTTTCAAAAACATTCCGTCGCGGTTACAAGTACCGAGGCCTCAACGATAGCAAGGTCTACTTCGACGAAAACGTCACCCGGTTGACAATGAACTACCGGAATGCATTCCTGCGACTTGCTCTCTATTATCTCAACCAGGCCCGCGACAATGCCAAAGCGCTGCAGGCCCTCGATTCCATGGAGTCGAAAATACCCCGAGAAGTTATCCCCATGGATTACAGGCTGATGTACGATGTCGCTAACTTCTATAAATATGCAGGCGCGAAAGATAAGTATTTAGAATATTCGGGAGAGGTAATAGAAAAACTTCAGGACGTTATTCAGAAGAGTCCTCATCAGCCGCTCAACCAGGACAATCCATATACGCTGCTTTTCACGATCTATGAGTCCCGCGGGGATTACAAAAAGGCTCTTGACGTGTTGAATACGATCAATTCAACGTATTCGGCGACTACGCCCGGCTTGTCGCAACAAGTCAACGCACGGATAGCTCAGGTGCAGAGCGAAATCGCCGCAAGCGACACCGCTAGGAAGGACACCGTCGCAACGCAGATTTCACCGAAAACGAAGTAGTAAATGCACAACGGGTCACGAAGGGACACTTGCAGAGGGACGCGGACTGTGTCGCTACATTTTTTTACTCTCATACGATCATGAAAGAATCTCGGCGTTCAAACTGGGAAAAGTTCTGGGATGAAAAGAAAGAGGTCCGGGAAGTGTATTCGAATTCGGACCGGGTCGTTCGGAATCTTTCTAAAATAACCGACCTCAAAGGGAAAAAAATTCTCGAGGTTGGCGCAGGCACGGGTCGCGACAGTTTTCCTCTCGTCGAACACGGCGGCGAAGTATATCAGCTCGACTACTCGATCAATTCTCTTGAAATTATGAAACGTCTCGCCGATGAAGAACACATCCCCGTTTCGATCATCGGCGGCGACACGTTCTCTCTCCCCTTTCACGACGAGACATTCGACATCGTCTTTCATCAGGGGCTGCTGGAGCATTTTCGTCCGCAAGCGGCGGAGGCATTGCTCAAAGAAAATATCCGCATCCTAAAAAAGGGGGGGCTTCTGCTTGTCGACGTCCCGCAGCGGTTCCATATCTATACCGTCATCAAACACATCCTTATTGCGGCGAACAAATGGTTTGCGGGCTGGGAACGAGAATTTTCGGTCGGCGAACTTCGCAGGGACATGGAACGCCTCGGCCTTGAGACGGTCCACGCATACGGCGAGTGGATGTATCCGAGTCTCTTCTACCGGGCAACCCGTGAGGCGCTCCTGACGACCGGAGTGAAGATGCCGCTGTATCCCACCTTCTTCAAGCCCCTGACGGCATTTCGCCGGTCGGTGCGCGAGTCGCTGCGCGACACTCCCCTTGTCATGAACACCGCTTTGTCATTCGGCCTAGTGGGAAGAAAAAGCCAATGAAGAGTGAATAATTAATAATGAAGATTCTTCGGCTATTAATTATTAATCCTTAATTATTCATTGCTCTCTTGCGTATTCTCATCTTCAACTGGCAGGAAGAAAAAGCCAATGAAGAATGAATAATTAATAATGAAGATTCTTCGGCTATTAATTATTAATCCTTAATTATTCATTGCTCTCTTGCGTATCCTCATCTTCAACTGGCAGGACATCAAGAACCCGCTCGCCGGGGGCGCCGAGGTCCATCTTCATGAAGTGTTCTCGCGCATCGCGAAACTCGGTCACGACGTCACGCTCTTCTGCTCGCGGTTTGAAGGCGCGCCTCCTCATGAAGATCTGAACGGCATCCGTATCATCCGCGAAGGCGGCCGCTCTTTTTTCAATTACCTCGTTCCCCGGAAATATTTCTCGGCCTTCAAAAAGCAAAAATTCGACCTCGTCGTCGACGACATGAACAAGATCCCGTTCTATACGCCCCTCTACGTGAAAGAGCCGCTCCTCGGTATCACGCACCACCTATTCGGAAAAAGCATTTTCCTTGAAGCTGCCCTGCCGGCAGCCTCGTACGTGTACCTGGCAGAACAAGCCGCGATGCCAGTGTACAAACGATTACAATTTATCGTCGGTTCGCCGAGCACGCATCGGGAAATGCTTCACGCCGGTTTTCCCGAAGGGAGAACTCATCTCATCCATTACGGCGTTGCGCACGAATCATTTAAGGCCCTCGGCATTCCTAAGAGCCCCGTTCCGTTGGTCGGTTTTGTCGGGCGATTGAAAAAATACAAAAGCGTGGACCATCTGCTCCAGGCATTCGTCATCGTGAAACAGGAAATGCCCGACGCAAAGTTGATCGTCGTGGGAGACGGGGACGACAAGCCGAGGCTGGCCTCGATTGCGGGTCAACTCGGACTTACCGCGGCGGTGACCTTTACGGGCTTCGTCAGCGAAGATGAGAAAGTGAAATATCTCAACCAAATGCACGTCGCCGTTAATACTTCGGCAAAAGAGGGGTGGGGATTGACTGTCATCGAAGCGAACGCGTGCGGGACGCCGACCGTGGCGAGCAATGTGGAAGGATTACGCGACGCCGTTGTGGACGGAAAAACGGGATTGTTGTACGAGTACGGCAATTCCGAGCAGCTTGCCGAGAAAATTCTGCTCCTTCTGCGCGATGAACGATTGCGTCGCGAACTTACCGGAAATGCGCTTGCGCGGTCCAAGGAATTCGACTGGAACGACGCCGCAAAAAAAACCATGGACGTCATAGACCTCGTTCGCGCCGAACATCATCGCTGACCCTCTCGATCGATTTTTTTCTTTAGCCATCCGCTCACATCCGCAAGACTCTCGTCGCTGATCTCGTGGCCCATCGGATACTCTTTGTAAACAAACTGTGCGTTTGACCGATCGAACCTTCCCTTTGTTTCGCGGGCAAGCGTTAGAGGGATGACCGGGTCGTTCACGCCGTGAGTGATGATGAAGTCGCAGCCTTTCAGTTGATCCCACTTCCATGCCAAAGCAGGATGGTCGCGCACGAATCCGCTTTGAGCCGCCACTCCGGCGAATTTTTCCGGATGCGCCAGTGACAGTGCATACGACATGATCGTGCCCATGCTGAACCCTACGAGGAAAAGCTTCGCCGGATCCACTTCGGAGAGCGCCCTGACCCCATCGACAAACTTCATTACGCGATTGAAGCTCTCGAGATACATGTCGGTGTCGGCCGTGCCGTCTTCATTCAAGGTGAAGTACGTATATCCTCCATACTCAAACGGAAATGGTGCGCGGAGGCTGAAGACGAGAAAGCGGGGGTCAAAAAATTGCGAAAGGCCGAGGAGGTCGTTTTCATCAGCGCCGCGACCGTGCAAAAGTATTATCGTGGGAGATTTGCCTGCAGGCCGGTCTCCAGGGCCGGCCGTTTTATAGAGAAGGTCTGTCTCAATGGCGCGCATATTCGGCGAAGCTCGGTGGAGGGAAAAACCTACCTGAGAATATTCTGTATCCCGACGCGGATCATCATAACGGCGATGGCTGCCATGAACAGCGAGGAGACTTTGCCCACCGCCCGGGAGCCGGGCACGCCCATCACCTTCATGACAAATTCAGAGAAATGAAACACCATCCACACGACGAATAGGTTCGCCAAGAGCGAGATCACCGAGATCCAGTAACCGTAATTATCGACGACGATGATGATGGACGTAAGAGCGGCAGGTCCCATGATAAGCGGGATGCCGATCGGCACAACGCCGACGGATGTTCCGGGGTCGCGCTGCGTGTCCTTGGCGAAGAGCAGATCGTAAACTGAAAGGACCAGGAGAACGATCCCTCCGCCGATACGGAAATCGTTTTCGGTGATGCCAAGGAAGGAAAAGATGAGTTGACCTAAAACGAGAAATACAAGCGCAACTGCCCCCGCCGTCAACGTTGCTTCAACGACGAGACGCTTCTTCGCCTGCGCGTCCATATCGTACGTCAGTGAAATAAAAATTGGGAGGGCGCCGATGATGTCGATGGCGACAAAAAGCGGAATAAACGCCATCAATAAATTATGGATCGACAAGTTCATGACTCATATTTAAAAGAGATGCCGGCCTGCTTGAGCGCATCGCCAACGATGCGAAGAACGTCGGCCTCGGGGATCAATACACGGGCGCCGGAGGTGTGGATGGCCTGAGCAAGGGTGCCTTCCCGTTCAGAGAGAAAATGCCACACACAAAAGCCGAGTCGGTTCTGGTCGTTGGGTTCGCGCGTAGGAATCGTGGAAACGCTCGCGTACGCAATTTTTTCGAGCGTTGTCGGCGAGAATTCTTTTACCTTTGATGGAGGGACTGTTGTCATTGCTACTCCTGCTGAGAATATGTAGATCCGGATTCTTTCCTATTCATTTTCAACGGTAACGTAAACAGTTTGCCACAAGGGCACTAAAACACAAAAACTAGGGGCAGAAAATGCTTCACCAAATCGTATACTATAATTTTACCTATTTAGTGTCTTTGCGCCTTTGTGGTACTGTTTTGATCCTTTCCTTCATCGCAACTATTGGAGCTTGCGTGCTGAGTATCTTATCTGCAGATACTTAACGACCCCCGGAAGGATCGACAGAAAAACGACCACGATGATAACATACTGAATATTGTTTTCGATATTCGGGATGGTTGCACCGAGAAAATATCCGATAAGAAGCATACTCGTGATCCATCCGACCGCGCCGATGACATTGAACGAGGCGAAGCGCGTATACTTCATTTCCGCGATCCCCGCAACCACGGGAGCGAAGGTCCTTGCAAACGGCATGAACTGCGCCATAACGATCGTGACGGGACCGTAATGCTCATAGAATTCTTTCGTCTTCAGCAGATGTTTCTTTTTAAAGAAGCGGGACTCTTCTCGTGCATAGAGCGCATGCCCGCCCCTCTGTCCGATGAGGTATCCGGACGAATTACCGAGAATTGCCGCGACGATGAGCAGCGGGATAAGGAATACAACGTTGAAATATCCCGCCGCAGCGAACAGACCGGCTGTTACGAGAAGCGAATCACCGGGAAGAAAAAATCCGACGAGCAATCCCGTTTCCGAAAAAATAATGGCTGCAAGTCCGGGGTATCCTGCCCAACGGACGAGCTCTTTGACATCGGTGAGGTGATGGATGAATTCTTTGAGAAGATCCATGGAATTTTCAATTTACGATTTGCAATTTTCGATTTGAATTGACTAATGACGATTGCCAAATGACGAATTAAAAAGCTACGTTCTCGGCCAATCGTCATTCGCCACTCGTCATTCATCATTTGATTCCCGCCATAACAAGTAGTGCTATCCCCAGCACGATCCTGTAAAAGATAAAAACGTAGGTCGTGTGCGTCCGAAGATACTTCAACAAGAAGGCGATCGACGCATAGCCCACAATGCCGGCGACGAGGGTCGCGACGACGACGTTCAGCACTCCCAAGTCGTGCATAAAATGCCGCATCTCATACAATTCCAACATCCCGCTCGCAAAGACTGCGGGGACGCTGAGAAGGAAAGAAAAACGCGCTGCGTCCTCGCGCGTCATTCCAAGGAATAGTCCTGCAGTAATTGTCGTGCCGGAACGTGACGACCCGGGAATAAGCGCAAGCGATTGGGCGAACCCGACGATGAGACTGTCGAGCCACGTTGTCTTCGACATGTCTTTTGTGCGCGACCCTACTTTCTCTGCAACCCAAAGGATAAGGGCAAGGACGATAAGGCTCGTGCCGATAACGGAGAGGCTTTTTGTGAGATTCCCTTCGATAATTTTTTTGAACGCCAGGCCGAGCGTTGCTACAGGAAGCGTTCCCAAAATGATGTACCATCCCATTCGGGCTCTTCCGAGGCCGTTCTCTCTCGAGCGAAGATACCGCGGTCCATCGACGAAGAAACCTTCGACGATATGCACAAGGTCTTCGAAAAAATAAATGACGACGGCGGCAAGCGTGCCGATCTGGATCACCGCCATGAACGCTGTCCATTCGTACGGACGCCCGGGATTTATCAATCCCAGCATTTGGGCTGCAATGGTAAGATGTGCCGTGCTGCTAACGGGAAGAAACTCGGTAAGACCCTGGATAAGCCCGAGGAGGGCGGCATACATGAGCGACATTCGATCGGCCTTTCGTTGTGATAAGCAAAAAAAGAGGAGGCGCCTTCTTCTCCTCCTCCATAATAACGCTGTAAGATACCGAAATTCGGTGCGCGATGCAAGAACGGGTCAAACGACAATGAGAGCGATGGTTATGCTATTACGCTGCGATGCCGATCGGCCCAATACGCCCAGGCAATCAGCAGCCATGCAGATTGAGCAACCCATGCGATGGCCGTAACGCTCGGCGGCGGGCCTCCGGCGATGTTACCGATCCACGCAAGAACGAGAAATGCCATCAACGACCAAAAGGCATACACGCCGATGCGATCTCGCGCAGTCGTAGACAGAACGTAAACGACGATTCCCGCGACGAAGAGTGATCCTTCAACAATAATTGTCGCCGGAACCGAATACCACAATCCTAAACCAACATACGTGTTCACTCCAGGCACAATCGGCATATCAGCGCGATGAGAAACGAAATCGAGCACCCAATGGCTGATGACGCAGCCGCCGAGGATCAATGCATTCTTCGTGGAGCGTCGGAATAAAAAATAAACAAGCCCAAATGCAATTGCCCATCCGATGCCTGTGACAAGGCTGTGCGAGATCGGATAGTCGTAGAAATCGAGCGGCGTGAACGCCGTGTTTCCCGGATCGATCCGGACGTGCTCAATCCCCAATAATAAAAAGAGAGGCCACAAGAGGTCGGCGAACTGTGCAGCCATAATCAGCGTTCCGAGCGAAACCTTTGGCGCCGTTTTCTTCGCGGCGAGAGCTACAGCAACATGACCGATGAACATAGAATGATCCTTATATTAATGATGGTTCACCTTGCTCGTGACGAGATTGCGTTTCCAACCGGAAATTGAGAACGAGGCAGCAAGCTATCGACTCAAAATATGTCTCCAATCCCCAACGTCAGCGCGAGGCTACGCGGCGGCGTGCCACGCCATGTCATATCGAACCTGAGGAGATCGAAAATACGGCTGACGCTTACCCCTCCTTCATAATACCATCCGCCCGTCGGAACGAAATACGATGGGTCCGCGAGCGCCGGCGAGATCATCCAGGACCGCGCAACGGAGCCGAAGACGATCAACTCCAGATTGCTCTTGTAGAGGAACGGAATACCCGACGCGAGGAACGGGACACGGCGGAAGTTATGCTCGAGGTTGAGCATGACAAACCGGTCGCCGGAAAATTCTTTGACACGCGCCGCGCGTAAGGAACCGAACCACGCCGTGCCGTAATAACTCGACTCGAGGTTGAACAACCGCTGCGGCAGCCGGTCGCCCGTCAATATCCCTCCGGCGAGATTGAACGACAGCGTAGGGTTGAAGATGAGGTCGAGATTGTAGGTCGGAAATTTTGCCTTGATGTCGGCGTAGACTCTTGTGAAATTAAAATCGCTGCTCGTGATGTCTTTCGAGGAATACTCAATAGACGTATGAGCCGTCACGTACGGGTTGCTGAACAGATATTGCGCGCCGCTGCCATATTGCGCGGTGAAGGTCACCGACCGTAGCGCGCCGTCGACAATGGGAGGATTCTCCCGATAGTGTCTGTCTCTGTTGAAAAAACTGTACTCCGTAATTTTTTCCAGCGAGTATTCCTGCTCGCTCGTGACGCCAAGTTGCATCGTTGCATCGGGAGTGTTGTCATGCCAGAGGAAATTTCCTTCGACAAAGATACGCTCTCCTTTCGAAAGAAAATAATCGCGGTAGTCGTCCTTCGCAAAAAGGGATCCGAGAAAAATCTGAAAATCGCCGTAGTAGTCCTCGTCCGGCCTGTTGCCGAGAGTGTAGTAAAAATCTCCGCCTACCCCCACCGCTCGACGAGGCGCAACATAGTACGTCCCTCCCGCAGATTCTTTCCAACGCTTGTCGCTAAAACCGTACCCCACCGCACCGCGCAGCGCCATATCGTTCGTTGCAGAATCGAGTTGGACGTTCGCGCCGAGGAATAATCCCTCCACACGATTAAAGCGTAGGTCGGCGTACGACAGGCCCGTAAGCCCCGTGCCGATGGCAGTCAGCCCCTTCGCCTTGCTTTCGATCTGTTGCTCCAGCGTTTGTGTGCTGTCGAGCCGTTTGTACGCGAGTTCTTCGTCAGGGTTAAGCGGAAGCAACGGATGCTGCGCCCAGTACGCGGAATCGAACGTCGATGCCTGCGGCGCTACGGTCAGACGCGGCAATCGCGCGATGCTGTCGGCGAACGTTGGGTTGATCGTATAGTCGGACATGACGACGTAGCGATTGAAGGCGAATTTCAGTAATGCCAGCCCCGCTAACCCCGCCGTCATCGACCCGGCAACCCGATAGTCGACAGGCATCCAGAATCTATTCTCGTACAAACGAAATTGTTGGCGGTAGTGGAACGCGAGGTCCTTGATGAACGGAAACGAATACGCTTCGTTCGGCTCGAGGTCGACGCCGATCACCGCATAACTTCTCTCTGCGATGGAGATCGTTCCTTGGAACAACGGCCGGACCCTCGTGCGGGGAATGACGCGAATATCGTAGACATCCATGCCGTCCATCGAACGCGTATTAAGGAGCTTGTAATCGTAGTAGTCGAATGCGTTGGGTGACGTCGGGCCGATGAACTTGAACCCTCCCGTCGTGATCGTGTCGTCGTTGAAATTTGTTACCTGGCCGATCCGGTCCACGACCTCTCCCACAGCCAGATTTTTCGTCTGGCGTTTTTGGCGGACGACTTCCCGCAGCGAATCGTTCGCCCTCCAATACAGTGTCACGTACGATTCAGTGATCGCGCCGATGGCAGTGTCGATATCGATCGTCATGCGGCTGTATGCCTCGCACTGAAAGGTCTTCAGCGCTCCCATCCATTTTGGTTTGCTTGCGATCGCACGCCGTATAATTTCGATGGCAGGGTCTTCGTCCGTCACAACAACTTCGGCCATCTTGATCGCTTCGGGTTGGAGAAGCGAACGGACCGGGCGCGAATCGGTATTCGACACCGTCAACGTATCGGAGCGGTATCCGAGGTAGCTGAGGATGAGTACGGTTCTCCCCGCTGGAAGTGAAATCTCGAATTGTCCGTCTTCGTTGGTGATCGTTCCTTTGTTCGACGGACCGGCGACGCGAATTGTAGCGGCGGGAAGCGGCTTATTCGTCGAGGCGTCGAGAACAGTCCCGGAAACGGTATGGAGCGTTTGTGCGGAGACAGCCGATGCCAGAAAAAATAGGACACTGATCTGTCGTGAATGGCGATTGAATTTCACGCTCACTGATCCCCTAAAAATTTGTAAGGTTAGCGGATCGCTTCGAAAGGCACCGAAATTCTGAGCTCGACGTTGCGGCCCGGGTCGAGCGCAAACGATTTGTATCTGCTCAGGTGGTCGAAATATGCCTTGTCGAGCGCGTTCTCGACGCTGAGGTCGACGGTGAAATGATACGATGCAAAGGTGACGTCGCCGCCGGCGCCGAGGTCCAGTAACGAATATGAAGGAGTCGGCGTTTCAAACAGTCCGATGCGGTCTTGCTTCAGCATGTAACGAACTCTTGCGGAGAGGTAGGCATTCCGAACCCCCTCGACCTCATCGCTTTGAAAACGAACCCCGGCTTTGATCCGATTCGCGGGTATGAGAGGAAGCGGCGAGCTCGTTTCATCGTTTGTGCCGCGGACAACATCCGCCCCGCCGCTCGCAACGCACCACGGCGCGAGTTCGGCCTGAAGTGACAATTCCCCTCCGACAAGCATTGCGTTCGCCTGCTGATAACTGTAGACATCGAGGCCCGAAATCTGTTTTCCGGTCGGCACGAGAAAGATGTAATGATCGATGCTGTTTTTATAGATGGATAGTTCGGCCGCAAGTCCGGGGGAGGCGTAGCGCACGGACCCTTCGACATTCAACGACACTTCCGGAATCAACGTGCTGTCGCCGACTTTGTAGCGGGCAGTTCCCTCATCGGATCCGTTGAAGAAAAGTTCCGCCGCAACGGGCGCTCGCCATCCACGGCCTACGTCGGCGGCGAACGTCAACGGCTGAACGGCGTTCCACGACACGCCGAATGTTCCGGTCGCCGCGTTAAAATTAAGCACCTGGTCCGAATTGCCAAGGCTGTCGTTTGCATCCGCATGGAGCCTCCGTGAATCGAAGCGCAGACCGCTCGTCACACGGACGTCCGTGAGAGGGCGGTACTCCTCGTACGCAAAGCCGGCCATGTTGAACGCGTTGAAATCTGGGATGATGGCTTTCTGCCCCTCGGTGGTATTTGTCTGAAATGTCGACGACAGTCCGACCGTTCCGACCAACGGGCCCAATGGTTGGTGATGCGCCTTAGCATCGAATGAGAACGTGTTGAGGACGAGCTGAGCTTCCGGCTTGATGCCGAGGTCGGCTTTCTTTTGTTCATCGGCTTCGCTTTCCGAGGCCCCTTCTTCTTTGCGCGAATTGCGCTGGTAGGTGCCGGTGAGTTCCAGTCTTGCGAATGATAACGGAAGGTCCGCGTACACTGTCCCCGTCTCGTGATAAATTTCCTGACTCGGAGCAGCGGGGATGGAATCGTACTGCATAGTGTTGATGTTCAACTCATACTCTTTTCGTCCCGGTTCCGGAGCGATGAAATATTTTTGGCCGAAATGCGTGGCGTCGAAAATCAACGTTCCCCAATCCTGCTTTGTGCCGACCGATGCGCTGCCGTCGATCTCGTTCCCTCCCGAATTGAACACTTTCCCCGCGTCGACATGCGTTCCGTCCGCAGTCGTGCCCGCGGGCGTCGAATAATCTCCCGCATAACGCCCCGTAAAATTCGCGCGGTAATTCCACACTGAACTCGCTCCGCTTACGGAAAGACCTCCGGCGGCTTGAGGACTGTTGCTGAACAAGTTCGCGGTAAGCACTCCGTGAAGCGGGGGCGCTCCCTCGCTCGCCGATTGCAGTTCGGGCTTCACGATATTGACGACGCCGCCGAGCGCATCGGACCCGTAGAGAACGCTGTTCGGTCCACGAACGATCTCTATCCGGTCGGCGTCGAGGACGTCGATCTCAGGGCTTTGCGGTTCGTCCCATGTCTGACTCTCCAGCCGGACTCCTCCGGACATCACGAGCACCCGTTGTGCGGACAAGCCGCGAATGACGGGCTTCATCGCCAGCGGGCTGCCGGAAAACGCCGCTACGCCTGGAGCGTATTCTATCGTCTGCCCAACGCTTTGCCCTCTCTCGCGCTGCAATTGACGGCCGTCGATCACTGTGGTCGACATGGGGGATTCGACGATCGATGCCGGATCCGGCTCGGCAGTTACGGTGAGAGCAGGCATTTCAAGAGGCGATGTGAAAAGAACAACATCGGCCGAAGCACCCTTCTCTGCCATTGTCACGTCGCGCGTTTCCTTCTTGTACCCGATGAGCGTGAATTCCACAACGTATGAACCCTGCGGCACGTCAACAAAAGCGAATTTTCCGTTTTCATCCGTCGCGGCAGTCCGGTGCAGCGCTAAAATTGTTACCGTGACGTTTGAAAGCGGAGCGTTGCTCTCATTCACGACAGCGCCCGAGAATGTCTGCGCATCGACGACGATGGTTATCGACGCAAGAAGGAAAAAAAGAATGGCAAGACGCAAGGTTGACCCTCCTTTTGGGTGGATGTCGATGTGGAGTTAAACTCGTTGAATGTAAAAATTAATTGGGACGGATTCAACGGAGATTGAAATGTTCTTGGTTCGGGGTTTGTCGTTCTTGGTTTAGGGTTCAGCGTTCTTGGTTCGGGGTTCGTCGTTATTAGTTCGTGGATCGTCGTCGCATAGACCCTTACATGAGAGCTAGAAAGAATGAACTACGAACCAAGAACCACGAACAAAAAAACGGCGAACGACGAACGGGTTGCTTCTCCTCGATTTTCTTGGCATATTCTCAGGAAAGTTTGACAAATACTCAATGAGCACGATCGCCGACTACATACGCAGGCTCGGCCAGCGCGATAGCATGATGATGAAGGGGGGAATTTTTTTCCTCTTCATCTTCGTCGTCGCGATGATGTTTCCACGGGGCGAATCGATCGAGTCCGATTACCACGTCGGCATGATCTGGACCGACAAAGACCTCATCGCTCCGTTTCTCTTCCCTATCTATAAAGAGGATAGAGAATACCAGAAAGAGAGAGCTGACGCGTCGGCGAAGGTCTATAAAGTATTCGAGGAGAATGTCGAGACCTCAAGAAAAAACATAGACTCCCTCCAGAAGTTTTTCGACAACCTCCAATCGATCCTCGACGCCCGGGCGGTATACTTTCACAAGCTCGAGCTGGCGCAGCGGCGCCATCGTAAGAGCGAAGGCGACCTCGCGGTCGATTCGACGGCGCTCATCGACAAGATGCGTTCTCTCCCGGTGAATATCACTGACAATGAATGGAAAACGCTGCAGCGTTTGTATGGCGCCGACCGCTTTGCGGGCAACCCGCGCTATAAGTTTTCGCTGAAACGTCTCCGCCGCGACGTCCTCCTCGTTGTCAACGAACTGTATCTCCAGGGGATCGTCGATGTGCGCAAAGAGGCCGTGGGAGCGGACATCAGCATTGCCCTGCGCCGAAGGACCGACGAACAGATCGTGCCGATCAACAAATTCCTCGACGTCGACGACCTCGGACGGGTCGTGCAACAAACGTTCATTTCCGGCTATAAAGTCGAGAACGACACCGTGTCGGTAGCGACAAAGATCGCCCTCTCGTTTCTCTCGCCGAATATCATGTTCCAGAAAGACCAGACCGACAAGGAGATCGCGATCGCGATGGATGAAGTCCCTCGGACGGTCGGCATCGTTCAGGAGAACGAGCGCATTATCGGACGGCACGAGCGGATCACCGACGACGTCAAGCTGAAGCTCGATTCTCTCCGCAAAGCCAAGGCGGAACGAGGAGCGGACATCAACCGCTTCACGACCTTTATCGGGAAATTCCTGCACATCTTTGCCTTGTCATTCTTGTTCGGGATCTATCTTTATCTCTTCCGGAAAAGAATTTTCCACGACAATTCGAAGATCCTCCTTATTACTCTCATCGTTCTGCTCGAGGCGCTTCTGGCGTACCTTTCGCTCCACATGAACGCCGAGGTGCCGGTCGAACTGCTCATCGTCGTCCCGGCGGCTTCGATGCTGCTGTCGATTATTTTCGATTCCCGTGTGGCATTCTATTGTACTGTGACGATGGCGTTCATCGTCGCAGGGATCAGGGGCAACGATTACTCGATAGCGCTTTTCTCGGTCGTCGCCGGCTCTCTCGCGGTGTACACTGTGCGGGATATCAAGCACCGGACGCAGATATTCCGTTCGATCATTTTTATCTTCCTCGGATATTTCGTCTCGATCCTTGCGATGTCGCTCGAGCGTTACGATTCGCTGACCTCCGTGCTGAACCAACTCACCATGGCCGCAGCGAACGCAGTCTTCTCCCCCGTCTTGACGTACGGTCTTCTGATCTTCTTCGAGCGATTTTTCCATATCACCACCGACCTCACGCTGCTCGAGTTATCGGACTTCAATCAGCCGCTTCTCAAAGAACTTTCGCAGAAAGCGCCGGGGACGTTCAACCACAGCGTGAACATGGGAACGCTCGCCGAGTCGGCTGCGGAGGCGATCGGCGCAAACGCAACGCTCGCACGGGTCGGCGCCTATTATCACGACATCGGGAAAATTACGAAGCCGGCGATGTTCGTCGAGAACCAGCTCGGAGCGGTGAACAGGCACGAAAGGCTGAATCCGAATTTTAGCGCAAAGGTCATCGCCGCGCACGTCAAGGACGGCATCACGCTTGGCAAAGAGTTCGGACTTCCCGATATTGTCACAGATTTCATTCCGATGCACCACGGCACGACACGGATCGGTTTCTTTTACGACGAGGCGCTGAAAAAAAGGGGGCATTACGAGACGGTTGACGAGGATGATTTCCGTTATCCGGGACCGAAGCCGCAGACGAAGGAAACCGGCATTGTTATGCTTGCCGACGCCGTCGAAGCGTCGACACGTTCCATCGAAAACCCCACCGTTCAAAAGATCGAACAGCGGATCGACGAACTTATCAAAGCGCGGTTCATGGAAGGGCAGCTCGACGAATGTGAGTTGACGCTCCGTGATCTGACGCGCATCAAAGCCAGCTTCCTCAAAATCCTCACCGGGATCCATCATTCCAGAATGCAGTACCCGGAACAACAGAGCGCACCCCCCACAGCCGCGCAAAGCGAGCTTCTTCTCCCCGAAAAGGAAATCGTCGCCCCTGCGGAGCGCGCTCGCCGGAAACGACCATCGCGGAAACGCCCTCCCTCCGCGAGACCGTAACGCTTATGACATCGGACGTCGAAAAGTTCTTCCGATTCCTACAGCTGGAAAAAAGCCTTGCAACAAACTCCATCGAAGCGTATCGGCACGACATCGTTCGGTACGTCGCGTTCCTTGGGTCTCGCGGCATCGCTAACGCCCGAGACGCCAAACCCGACGATGCAGCTTCTTATGTACGCGAATTGAGCGGTCTCGGACTCTCCGCCCGCAGCGTTGCCCGAAATCTTTCGGCCGTCAAAAGTTTCCATAAGTTTCTGCTCGGAGAGAAGATCGCAGCGAACGATCCCACAGCAAACATCGAACTTCCGAAGAGGGGGAAATTTCTTCCCGACGTGTTGAGCGTCGAAGAGATCAATAAAATTATCAAGGCAACGGGCCAGAAACGGGACAAGAAGGATCTGTGGATCCGGGACCGCGCGATACTTGAGACTCTCTACGCAACGGGCATGCGCGTGTCGGAGCTGACAGAATTGAAGCGGTCGAATGTTTTTTTCGACGATGAACTGGTGAGGGTCTTCGGGAAAGGTTCAAAGGAGCGGCTCATCCCGATCGGAAAGCCGGCGCTGCACTGGATCGAAGAATATCAAACGAAAGTGCGGTCAAAATTTGCGGGGACGCAGGGGAAAAACGACGTGCTGTTTCTCAACTGGCGCGGCAAGCCGCTGACGCGCGCGGCCGTCTGGAACATCGTGAAGGAATATACCCGGCGGGCACGAATTTCAAAAGAGGTCCATCCTCACACATTTCGCCACTCATTTGCAACCCACCTTCTCGAAGGAGGCGCCGACCTCCGTGCCGTCCAGGAAATGCTCGGTCACGCAGACATTTCGACCACGCAAATCTACACGCATATCGACCGAGAGTTCGTCAAAGCCGAACACCGGAAGTATCATCCGAGAGGATAAGGAGCGGGCAACTCCTATCACTTCATCATAATCATCTTTCTCATTGCTTCAAGCCCGTTGAACTGCAGCCTCGCGAAATAGACGCCGCTCGAGAGCTTCGAGCCGTCGAACGATGCCTGCTGTAAAGAACCCGCCTTCACATTCCCGTCAAGCAACACTGCAACCTCTCTGCCAAGAGGATCATACACCGCTAATTTCACTCTGCCGTCAGTCGGAATTGAAAATGTGACCGTTGTGCTCGGATTGAACGGATTTGGATAATTTTGGCCGAGAGAAAATCCTTGCGGGACAATTTGGATTTCAACGGACTGAGAATAGATGAACGCTCCATTGCGGTCGATCTGTTTAAGCCTGTACGCGTAATGTCCCGATGCGAGGGACGGATCGGTAAACGAGTATTGATGCTGCATTGCGCTCGATCCCGATCCCGGAACAAATCCAATCTTGGACCAACTGGCAGCGAGTAACGGTGCGCCGAGATTTTCTCTTTCTATATCGAATCCATAGTTGTTTGTTTCGGTCGCAGTCGCCCACGTAAGCAGGGCATTTTCATTCTCGGTATGTGCAGAAAATGAAGCGAGCTCGACAGGGAGGAGCACTCCGCCTCCGATCGCCGATGCGTACAAATTTGTCGCGCCGCTTCCGCGTGAATCTTCCCACACGAGGATTGCTTTGGCGGAAGCGGAGGTCATCATTTGTTGATTGAATTGACTCCCTCCGGAGGTCGCGCTCGACACTGTGATACCGTTCGTTGTCCAGAGAGGCGTGCCATTGTTATCGAGTTCCTGCGCATAGAGATGGTAATTAAATCCCGGATCGCGTTCGTCGAGCCATGCGATGAACGCTCCGCCGCTGCTGTCCGTGCTGACAGATGTATAATAATAAATTCCTCCTTCTTCCTTCCCGGTGTTTACCACGGGAACACCGTCGGCGGTCCAGACTGCGGAACCGGATGAGTTGATCCGCTGAGAGTAAACATTCCACGCGGTTGCACGGTAGTCGTTCCAGGCTGCGATCATTCCGCCGCTCCCGTCGGAGGCAATAGCTGGGTCGATCGAATATTGCGTGCACACATCAACACCGCCCGATGCCCAGAGAATGTTACCCGAACCGTCGATCCGTTGAGCGTAGACGTTGTAGGAGTTCGTAGTGGCCGACTGATGCCATGCAACGATGGCTCCATTCTCACCGTCGCTGCAGATGCGCGCAATGCTGAACGAGCCTGTCAAACTTGCCGAAAGCTGCAATCCGGGGGACGTCCATTCAAGACTCCCGTCGCACAAGACCCTCTGTGCCAACTCTTTCGACGTGTTTGGGTCCGCCCATGCAATAAAGGCTCCTCCTGCGCCGTCGGTGCAGATTTGCGGGTAGATGGTATTCAGACTGCTGTTCCGCACTGCAATTCCGTTCGTCGCCCATTGGACATCGCCTGAACTATCTACATGCTGTACATAGATACTTGGTTGATACGGGATGTGATCGATCCACGCGATGATCGCTCCCGCGTGACCGTCCGTGCACATAACGGCGTACTCGTTCGTTTTTCCGTTGGTGTCTATCGGGACGCCATTGGCTGCCCATAGAACGTTCCCGTTTCCGTCGACTCGCTGTGCGTAAATGGAGTCGCCCGACCCGTTGACATTCCGTTGCCACGCGATGATCGCTCCACCTTCGCCGTCGCTGATGATGCATGGACTGAGAAAATTTGCACTGCCCGTTGCGCGAGTGGCGATCGGAATGCCCGCAGAGTTCCATTGAAGATTGCCGTTGTTGATCCTCTGTGCATAGATCGCTGAAATATTCCGGGTGTCCTGCCAAACCACGATCACGCCGCCGGCTCCATCGGTGCACAAGCATTGCTGGTATTCGGCGGCGTTGTCGATGTTTTGTTGACCCGACTGATTGCACACGACGTTGTTCTGCGTGGAATCCATCGACCACTGGGCCCACAAGAGAGTGTTCGACGCAAAAAACATCGTTAGAAAAAAAATCTTCTTCATCACAGCCCCTCTATATTCTGGTTGAAATACGGGTTGTTCCTACAACGATGCGCTTTGCATCGACTGATGATTATTTTTCTCTCGCTAAAAGTAAAGTGGCAAATCGTCCAGGCGAGAATTCGGCGAAACAAGTCAACTCCGAATCACGCTGGAATTTAAAACGAACTTCGACTTTTCCATGTGACCGGACTCACGTGAGTTGTTTCGCAATAGTCAGTATAATTTGCGAGCAGTGCCATGTTTTTCAATGGTTTGGAGATGGGAAGCTTTGTTGGGATTTAAGGTGGGAAAAATAAAGTGGCTAAAAAAGAAGGGCGTAAGTGTCTTGATCTATATCATCTTTCAGAGATTTTATGCAATCGAGAAGTTGCTGAAAGGTATTACTTTTTAAGAAGCCCTTCTGTTCGATAGTTTTATTCATTACTAACAGATCAAACTGATTTTGTGAGGAAAATTTCGCGCCATTTAATATATAGATTTGGATAATGGTATTATTAACAAAAAAATCTTGGTTCGCCTTTAAGTAGAAAATGTATTTATTTTTGTTACAACCATCACGGTATGGGTTGTTTTTCTTGTTCGTTGTCGTGGGAATAAGTATAACGGGATCGGTGGGCAGGGAAGTGGTTTTCAAAACTATGAGAAGCTTATCTTCAATATTCCCCGCAGGATATTCGTAACTCGGATTAAAATATATTTCCCCCGCTTTAGCCATTCATGTTTTTTTTGAATGCGAGAGATTCGCGTCTCCACTCTTCTGCCTCTTCTTTATTTAGCGGCGTCTTATCTGTAATTTGGTCAGTGTAATCTATAATCGCCCCCTCTCCCTTTTTCTTAACCGTTCTTGCCCATGGCTTATCATATTCGTGAGACGCCTTGGAGGCATTAGTAGCAGTCGTATATTTGTAAATCTCGGCGATCTGTTCCAAAATCTTTACTTGCCGAGGGGAGAACACGGATAAATCCGCTTTGCGTTTATTGTGAAAGATAAATTTAGATTTTGTTTCGCCGGTAACTTTGTCAATAAATTCCTCCTTATCAGCATACAATGATTTTTGAAAATCATCCGGCAAAACAAGTTCTTTTCCTTTTGTTATTTCGTTGTGAAGCTCTCGCGGCACCGGCCCCATTTCCCATGCTTCATATTCAAGATTCGTCACGGGTAAACCAGTTTGTTCAATATGTCTAAAATCAAATTCGGCCAAAACCTTGTACATCATCATTTTGGTCGGATTCTTTAGCGCCGAGGCGAAATATACCATTGCCTCAAGGAGCTTCTTGCGATATTTATTTTGGGATTCCACTGATAGGTTGGATGTATCAAGGGTAAGAATAGTTGAGCAGAAAAGCAATATACAAAACCACACGCGATCTTATCATAGTATTATCAGCTAAATTTTGAAAATCTGAAGAGCGCGCACGACTTGAATTTTTTCCCTTTTTTTGCTTCATTACTAACAGAAAAACCCGCCGGAACCATGTCCGCTTAGCGCGGGCAACCGGCGGGCTTTCGTTTTTTATGGACTGCAATTTGTCGGACAAAACAAAGATAAATTCTCAACGCATAGAACAATTATGATCGTCATGAAATTTGGAGGCACCTCGGTTGAGGATGCCGCTGCAATAAAAAATGTTGGGAACATCGTAGGGAAAGAAATTTCGCGCCATCCGGTCGTCGTCGTTTCCGCGTGCGCAGGAATAACGAACCAGCTCCTGAAGACGGCAACGCTTGCTTCGGAGGGAAAAAGAGACGAAGCGCTGCAGAACATCGCGGCGATCGAAGGCCGGCACAAGATGATCGTCAAAGACCTCTTCGACGCCGACACTGCCAAATTTCTCTACAAGCATATCGCGACATTCGCCGAGGAACTTGCCGCACTCGTCAGCGGCGTCGTGATCCTCGGAGAGCTAACGCCGCGTTCCCTCGACGCGTTCGCGTCGTACGGAGAAAGGATGTCGTCTTTCATCATCCATCATTATTTTGAGTCGTGCAAGTTCCGCTCGTTCCTCGTCGACGCGCGTTCGTTCATGATCACCGACAACCATTTCACGAAAGCCGTCCCGATGCTCGACACGGTCGAACGGAAGCTCAACGAGATCGTCAAGACAAAATCCGAAAACGGTTACGTCGTCATCACCCAGGGCTTTATCGGGTCGACGATCTCCGGCGTGACGACGACCATCGGCCGCGGCGGTTCCGACTACTCTGCGGCGATCATCGGCTCGCTGCTCAATGCAGAGGACATCCAGATCTGGACCGACGTCGATGGCATCCTGACCTCCGACCCGAGCGTCGTCAGCGATGCGAAGAGAATTAAAGTTATGTCGTTCAACGAAGCGGCGGAGCTCGCGTATTTCGGCGCACGGGTACTCCATCCGGAAACGATCCTGCCGGCCGTGAAAAAAGATATCCCGGTCTACGTCCTCAACTCGCGGCGTCCGGAATCGAAAGGGACACTCATCATCTCCCATCCGAAGGTGAGCAAAGAGTGCGTCGTAAAATCGATCGCGTATAAAGAAGGGATCACGCTCATCAGTATTGTATCGACGAGGATGTTCCTTGCGCACGGGTTCCTCGAGAGCGTGTTCGACGTGTTCCATAAATACGAGACCGTCGTCCATACCGTCGCGACCTCCGAGGTGAGCGTCTCGGTCACCGTCGACAACGCGAAGAACCTCGGCGCCATTTTGCAGGAACTGAAAACATTTTCGACGGTGAGCGTGAGCGACAAGAAAGCGATCGTTTGCGTCGTCGGCGAACATCTCAAGGACAGCCCCGGCGTTGCGGCAAAGGTGCTCCGCTCCATCACCGACATCAACGTCAATATGATCTCGCAGGGCGCGTCGGAGATCAACATCAGTTTTGTCATCGATGAAGACTGCGTCGACGAAGTTGTCCGAAGACTCCACAAAGAGTTCTTCTCGGACGTCAAGCGGCTGACGGAGATCTTTGAATAGAAATCAGCGTTTCTCTAACAGATCATCCATAAGGAAAAATAGCAATGAAGGAATATAACGTCGTCGTCGCGGGAGCGACCGGCATGGTGGGAAGAAAAATGGTCCAGGTGCTCGAAGAGCGGGATTTCCCGGTAAAACAACTTATTCCGCTAGCGTCGAGTCGTTCCGTCGGACAAAAAATAAAATTCAAGGGGAAAAGCGTCGCCGTCGAAGAATTGACGCATGAAATTCTTTCGCGGAACGACATCGAGCTCGCTCTCTTTTCAGCTGGCGCGACGGTGAGCAAGGAGTTTGCCCCGACCGCGGCGGTGCACGGCACACTCGTCATCGACAACAGCAGCGCTTTCCGGATGGAACCCGATATTCCGTTGGTAGTTCCGGAAGTCAACCCAAAAAAGATTTTCGACCACAAGGGGATCATCGCCAACCCCAACTGCTCAACGATCCAGATGGTCGTGGCGTTGAAGCCGCTCCACGACCGCTACAAGATCAAGCGCATTGTCGTGTCGACGTACCAGTCGGTCACCGGCGCCGGAAAAAAAGGATACGACCAGTTGATGAAAGAGATCAACAAAGAGGATCTGACTGCGAAAAAATTCCCGTATCAAATTTCGTTCAACTGCCTTCCTCACATCGACGAATTCTTCGACGACGGGTATACGAAAGAAGAGGTCAAGATGATGAAAGAAACGCAGAAGATCATGGGAGATAACTCTATCAAGGTAACCGCAACCTGCGTGCGCGTCCCTGTGATCGGCGGGCACAGCGAATCGGTCAACGTCGAGTTTGAAAAGCCGTTCGAGCTTGTCGAGGTACGCGAGCTTCTCCGGAAGGCACAAGGTGTCGTCGTCCAGGACGATCCGAAAGATAAACAATATCCGATGCCGATCTGGGCATACGACAAGGACGAAGTGTTTGTGGGACGGTTGAGACGCGATGAGACCGTGAAGAACGGGTTGAACATGTGGATCGTCTCCGACAACATCCGCAAAGGCGCGGCCACAAACGCGGTACAGATCGCAGAGGCCTGGATCGCCGGAAAGTAAAAAGGCCACAAAACAACGGCCTTTCTGCGGAAGCTCCCAGAAAATTAGGAATAGTTTCGATCATTGTTGATTGTTAGCTGTTCATTGTTACTTACTAATTGTTCACTGTTTACTGTTAACTGAAATGCCCGATCACTTCCGATACGAAAAAGGAACGATGGTCTGCGAAGACGTTCCACTCGCCGAGATCGCCGCAAGCGTCGGGACTCCTGCGTACATTTACAGCAAAGCCTCTCTGATAGACGCGTTCAACGAATTTGACGGACCGTTTTCCGCCATCGACCGGCTCGTCTGCTATTCGATGAAGGCGAATTCTAACCTCAACGTTTGCCGCATCCTCTACGACGCGGGCTGCGGCATCGATTGCAATTCGGGAGGAGAATTTTACCGCGCGTTGAAAGCCGGCATCGACCCGCGAAAAATTATTTTCACCGGAGTCGGCAAAACCGAGGAAGAGATCCGGATGGTGCTTCAACATCCGATCATCATGCTCAAGGTTGAATCGATCGAAGAACTTCATCTTGTCGACGCCGTTGCGGGAGAATTAAAAGTGAAGGCGCCGATCGGCATTCGCGTGAATCCGGACGTCGATGCCAAAACGCATCCATACATCTCCACCGGATTATCCGAGAACAAATTCGGCATCGAACCATCGCAAGCCCGCGAAGCGTATGCCATGGCGGCATCGTTGCCGAACCTTCGCATCGTCGGAATCGACATGCATATCGGATCTCAGATCACTCAACCTGGACCGTTCGTCGATGCATGCAGAAAATTGGCTTCGTTCGCACACGAGTTGAAACAAAAGGGGATCACTCTCGAACATTTCGACATCGGCGGCGGGCTCGGTGTATCATACGATGGGAGTTCAAGCTCGACGCCGACCGACCTCGCGCGGGAGCTGTTGCCCGTCCTCAAAAGTGTTGGCTGCAAGATCCTGTTTGAGCCGGGTCGATTCCTTACCGCGCGATCGGGCGTTCTGATGACCAAGGTCCTGTACACAAAACGGAACAATAAAAAGAATTTCCTTATT
>DATJXA010000022.1:0-9087 GCA_035500675.1 Bacteroidota bacterium
GATATTCTCACCCACATCAGCGTCAATTCAATTTACTATCATGTGTTCGACGCCAAGCTGAGAGTCGAGAAAGGTGAAAACGATTTTTCCCGATGGTTCGCCGATCTGGGGAACGCCGAGCTTGCTGAAAAAGTGCGTTCGTTGGACCCTTACACCCAAACGCTCGAAAGTCTAAGGAAGAAAATCATCTATTTAGTAGGAAAGTATGCCAACAATTGAAGAATATGCCGCCGTTGCGGGGGAAGCGATCGTGGAGGAGCTGTACCTCCTCGCGAAACATCTGAATGGATTGACAATTCAAAACATCAACTCGACGGCGGTCGGCGGGGGCGTCGCCGAGATCCTCATGAGGATGATGCCTTTGTTGAAACAGCTCGGGATCGATGCCCGGTGGGACGTGATCCGAGGCAACGAAAAATTCTTCGCCATCACAAAAAAAATGCACAACGGCCTGCACGGCGTTCCTACCGAAATCACCGACGAAGAATTCGAACAATTTCTTGATATCAACAGGGAGAACGCAAACTCAATGAATTTCGGCGACATCGTGTTCGTCCACGACCCCCAGCCGATCGCGCTTATCGAAAAAAGAAAAATGATAGGCAAAAATTGGGTATGGCGGTGTCACATCGATTTTTCCAATCCCGACCCGCGAATATGGCGATTCCTCGAGCAGTATATCAACCTCTTCGATGCCGCCGTTTTCTCTGCACCGGCGTTCGCGCGAGAACTGGCGATCACGCAAGTGTTGATTTCACCGTCGATCGACCCGTTGAGCGACAAAAATAGAGAACTGCCGGAGGAAACCATCAATGAGGTCTTTCAACGATTTGGCATCGACAGGTCGCGGCCCGTCGTCACTCAGATTTCGCGCTTCGATTTCTTAAAAGATCCTGTCGGCGTCATTAAGGCATACCGGGCGGCAAAGAAACATGTCGACATGCAATTGGTCCTTGCCGGCGGAGGTGCGACAGACGATCCGGAAGGAGCATTAGTGATGGATCTCGTGAAGCAGGAAGCTTCACATGACAAAGATATTTTTGTACTGTTTCTCCCGCCCGCAAGCGACATAGAAATAAACGCACTGCAGCGCGGGTCGTCGGTCGTCGTCCAAAAATCGTTGAAGGAGGGTTTCGGTCTTACCGTCTCCGAGGCGTTGTGGAAAGCAAAACCGGTGATCGCGGGAGCGGTTGGAGGCATACCCTTGCAAATCACGCATAAATATTCGGGCATTCTCACACATTCAATAGAAGGAACGTCGTTCTGGATGAAACAACTAATAAACGAGCCAGAATTCGCACGCAAGCTCGGCGTCAACGGTCAGCAGCATATCAAAAACAATTTTCTCATCACTCGGCACTTGAAAGACTATCTACTTCTGTTTACTTCCCTCTTTCACAAAGGCGATGTCGTCTATCTCTAATTTTGGTCTCAATCCAGAGTTTTGCTTGTGACTGCAAAGGCGTCGAGGCCGCAAAGAACAAACGGGCCGAAACCAAAATGAAGCGAACATCCCCATAGACCTCCTTTAAACCGCCATGGAAAAAACTTCCCGCTATCAAGCGCGCTCTTCGCCCGAGTGGGTCCGCAGAGGAATTATTTACGAAATTTACCCGCGCGCATTTTCCGCCGACGGGACATTCGCGGCTATTCAAAAACGACTTTCATTTTTGAAAAAACTCGGCGTCACGATCCTTTGGCTTATGCCGATACACCCGATCGGCAAGCTCAAACGCAAAGGAACGCTCGGCAGTCCTTATTCCGTCTCCGACTATTATGCCGTCAATCCCGAGTTCGGCACAATCGACGACCTGCGGTCGTTGGTTGCCGCCGCTCATTCGCTCGGCTTCCATATTATCATGGATTTGGTGTTAGGACACACATCGTGGGACAGCGTTTTAATGAGCACCCACCCGGAATGGTTCAAGCGTTCGAACAACGGAAAAATTATTTCCCCCGATCCGATATGGACAGACGTCGCCGCGTTGGATTATACCCACAAAGGTCTTCGAAAATATATGACCGAGATGATGAAATACTGGATCGCCGAGATAGGGTTTGATGGTTTTCGATGCGACGACGCGGGGCGCGTTCCCCTTGGCTTTTGGGAGGAGGCACGAAAGGGGCTCGATGCCATCAAATCGGTTTTGATGATCTCTGAAACCGACACGCGGCCCTCTCACCACAAAAATGCGTTCGACCTTACATATTCTTCGCTCCTCTTCAGAAGCTTGATCGACGTTGCAAACGATAAAGCCCCCGCTCGAAAACTTCGCCAATTGTTGGCTCGGGAAAGAAAATCATACCCTCGCGATTCACTTTTAATGAGGTTTAGCTCCAATCACGACCGAAACGTCATCGAAGGCCCGGACGTCGACATTTTCGGGGACGATGCCGCACTGCTTGCCGCGCTTACTGTGACAACCCTTTCGGGGATTCCTCTTCTGTATAATGGGCAAGAAATAGGAAATCGCAAAAGGCTGTCGTTGTTCGAAAAAACGTCGATCCGATGGAATGACAGGTCCGGGTTTATCCCATTTTATGCTTCGCTGTTCTCTTTGCGAAGAAAATTTCGTGCATTCTCTCATGGCGAGCTCGCACCGCTTCGCACATCACACGATGGGGGTGTTTTTGCATTTGCTCGGTTGCATAGCACCGAGGGCTTTATCGTTATTTCTAATTGGACAACGAAGAAGGTGAACGTGGCGCTCAACCTTTCTCCACTTCAGAGCAAAAAAAAGAAGCGAACGCGTCTCACCGAAGTCAGTCCGGGAAAAAACCTTGCTCTAAACGCAGGGGTGAAAGATTCTATAGAAATAGAACTTCCTAAATTGGGATGGAAGATATTGCGGATGAAAATGTTTTGATGCGAGGAAAAAAGAGAGTAGTATCTGTGGGCCCTAGAGGATTCGAACCTCTGACCTCTACCGTGTCAAGGTAGCGCTCTAAACCAACTGAGCTAAGAGCCCGGGAAAAACGTTCTGATATTTTAATCGATCCCCTTTAGCACACCTTCCCGCTCCAAAGAAGCCTTTCTTGAAAGCTTCGAATCATCTTCACGCCTGGAACTAAGGAACGCCCCCGTTATACCTTTCAGTCTAAATATAGTGAGCGATTACAAATGAATCAATAAGAATATTCTTTCGGTTCGCAGTCCTTCGGTAAAAGCGATAGATTACTCTTAGCAAGCCGGCACGACGATTTTCCTTGACCGTTTTGCCAGTCGACTTACCAGGGTAATGCTACACTTCGAATATTTTTATTTTTCAATTTGTGAATCCCCGATACAAACGTTCGGTCTACGGTATTGTTGCGGGAATGACGCAACCCCGATGTTGGCCATGCTCGGAGGAGGTGATCGAGGTCTGAAGGCATGTATGCTTTTGGTGGGCATCCAAACTGTGTCGTTACCGGACCCGGCTTGACATTGAAAGAGAGAAATAACAGATTTCTGAATACCATTGCGGCTGCCCTTATTTGCTAAAACAACTTTTTTTCAGACGAACGTAACGTGAGCCTCACCCTTCGCCCATGGCATGCCTTGCTTTCTAACAAATTTTGAATGGCCTGAATTTTATGAGGAATGGACCAATGAAGGACGACGGTCAATACATTAACATCTCGGTGGAGTCATTACGAAATCGCATCACAAGCCGGCTCATCCCGCTGTTATTCATCGCCTTGTTCATTAACATGGCGCTCTCCCTCCCTGCCATTCCGACGATAGGCATTCAGCCCTTCATGTTCGTGCAGGCATTCTTTTTGATCATCTCGGCGATCCTCTACTTTGCACGAAAGCGCATCCGGTCGGAGACGTCCACAATCGTCATGCTGGCCATCATATTCTCGATATTCATTGCAGGCATCGCAAATTTAGGACTCCTATCCGCAACGTTTGTCCTGGCGCCCATGCTCGCTCTTTATTTGATGCTGCTCGGTTATCGAAAATCGGCATACGCGAGTATCGCCCTCATTCTTCTTTATCTCGCGGTGATGGGAGTTCTTTTTGCCCGTGGGGTGTTGGAATCTGTCGCTGATCCGACTCCGTACGTGTCATCTTCAACGGGATGGCTTCACATGCTCCTTGCGGTAGGCTGGGTCTCCATCGCGTTGGTGTACCCTTTCGAATTACTCCCAAGCGCATTGGAAAAAAGCGAAGAACACTTTCGCTCGATTTACGAGAATTCGACGATCGGTCTTTATCGCACACAGCCCGACGGGACAATCATTCTTGCCAATCCGACGCTCGTGAAGAAGCTCGGCTATGCATCGTTCGAAGAGATTGCCGGACGGAACCTTGAAAAAGACGGGTTCGAGCCGCCGCGTCACAGGAAAAAATTTATGGAGCAGCTTGAAATGCTCGGCGAAGTTCAAGGATGGGAAACGGCATGGTCGCGTCACGATGGTTCCACCGTCTACATACGAGAAAGCGCACGGGCTATCAAAGATTCGAACGGCAGGACACTCTACTATGATGGCACTGTCGAAGACATCACGGAACGCAAAGAGGCCGAGGAATCACTCCGGCAAAGCGAGGAACGCTTCCGCCTCATTCTGGACAACATGCCGATCCTCCTCAATGCCTTCGACACGAATGGCTTGTTTGTCGTCTGGAATAAAGCGTGCGAAGAAACCACAGGATACAAGGCCGAAGAAATGATCGGCAACCCAAAAGCGTTCGAGTTATTATACCCCGACCCGGAGTACCGCGCAAGAGTATGGAATTCTTCTCTCGATCCGGACGGCAAGGAGAATGTGTTCGAACTCGTAACAAAAACGGGTGAACCACGGTCAATAGAGTGGTTCGATATTTATCGCCGACTCAAGGTCCCGGCATGGTCGTCATGGGGAATGGGACAAGACATTACCGAACGGAAGCAAGCTGCGGATGCGCTGCGTGAAAGCGAAGCGCGTTTTCGGCAGCTTGCCGAGGCGGCGGTCGAGGGGATCGGCATCACTGAAAAGGGAATCTTTGTCGACGGAAATACGCGGATTGCGGCGATGTTGGGGTACGAGCTGCGTGAAATGATCGGAAGGCCGGTCATCGAATTCATCGCTCCGGAATCCCGGGAAGAAGTGGTCAAGAATATCGGCGACAACTACGAAGGGTCGTATGAAAACATGCTCCTGCGAAAAGACGGCACCTCGCTTCCGGTAGAATCCCACGCTCGCACAATGATGTGGGGCGGAAGAGCGATGCGCGTGACGGTCATCCTCGATATAAGCGAACGTAAGCGAGCCGAAGAACAATTACAAAAACTCTCCCTTGCGGTGGGACAAAGCCCCGCATCGATCGTCATCACAGACACACAAGGAAACATTGAATATGTCAATCCGAAGTTCACCGAGGTCACAGGGTACGCTGCAAACGAAGCCATAGGAGCAAACCCGCGAATATTGAAGTCGGGCAACACTCCGCCGGAAGATTATAGGAGGATGTGGGAAACAATCTCATCGGGTGAAGCGTGGCGGGGCGAATTTCATAATCGAAAAAAGAACGGCGAACTATTCTGGGAAATGGCCTCTATCTCCCCCGTCAAGAACAAAGACAACGTCATTACCAATTATGTCGCGGTCAAAGAGGATATCACGGAGCGCAAAAAGCTCGAAGAGCATTTCCGGCAGGCGCAAAAGATGGAAAGCATAGGAACGTTGGCGGGAGGCATCGCGCACGATTTCAACAACATTCTCGGCATCATTTTAGGCCATTCGACGCTTCTTGATCGGACGAAGGAGGATCGGCAAAAGCAATCACGCCATATCGAGGCGATCACAAAGGCCACTCAGCGCGGCGCTGCCATTGTAAGGCAGCTCCTTACCGTCGCGCGTAAAACGGAGACTCTCTTTGAGACCGTCGACCTCAACGAAATCATCTCGGAAATCAATAAGCTGCTCAGCGAGACGTTTCCAAAAACCATCGTCATCACGACATCCCTGCAGCGAGATCTACCCTCGATCATTGCCGACGCGGGACAGATGCATCAGGTGTTATTAAACCTTTATGTGAACGCCCGCGATGCGATGCCAAAAGGCGGGTCGCTCATTGTCTCGACCAAAACGGTCGCGGGCGAGGCCGTCAGCTCACGATTCGCTAATGCAACAGCACCGAAATACATTCAAGTAGAAATTGCCGATGACGGGGTAGGCATGGATGACTCTACCCGGCAAAGGGTTTTTGAGCCGTTCTTTACGACAAAAGAAGTCGGAAGGGGGACCGGCTTGGGCCTTGCGGTCGTCTTTGGCATTGTCGAACGCCACAGCGGGTTCATCGATGTCCGCAGTACTCTGGGGGAAGGCACAATTTTTACAATGTATCTTCCGATACCCGACCACGAACCGGACACATCGCACAATGTAACACGAAGCGCCGATGTGATCTCAGGGGGAACGGAAACAATCCTCGTCATAGAAGACGAAGAGATGCTGCGCAATCTGGTAAAAGGCATTCTTACATCAAAAGGGTACACCGTTCTCACCGCTGAAAACGGCGCACAAGGAGTGGAAATGTATCGGAACAATCAGGAACGCATAGCTGTCGTCCTCTCCGATATGGGCCTTCCGACTCTCAGCGGCCAGGACGTGCTCAAAAAAATCAGAAAAATAAACCCAAACGCCAAGGTGATGATGGCGAGCGGTTTTTTTGACCCGGAATCGAAATCGGACCTCATTGCAGCAGGCGCAAAGCATTTTATCCAGAAGCCGTATTTGCTTGAAGAGGTTCTAATGAAAATCCGGGAAGTCCTGGACGGCAAGTAGTAACAAAGGTTTTATTTTGTCGCATCGCTCCCGCCCGGCAGATTAACAGGCGACGAGAAACGCGTTTTAATTCTTGACTCTCCTGCCGATTACTGGTACATTTCTCGCAATTGAAAACCGAGTTCGGGGGAACAACGGATACAACCTCCTGATTCGATTTTTAAAGAAGGAGGTTTTTTTATTTTATAAGCGGGCTCATCCTTTTTCTTCGAGTGAATGAGCCGAAATGTTCTAACGACAAAGGAGCGGTATTCATGCACGATGCATTAGTTATCGATCGATTACAATTTGCTTTTACAGTGTCGTACCACTATCTCTTCCCCCAACTCACGATGGGATTAGGACTGCTGATCGTCGTGTTAAAATTTATCGGCCTCAAAAAAAACGACGAGCACTTTAACGTTGCCGCCAGGTTCTGGGCAAAAATTTTTGCGTTGAATTTTGCCGTCGGCGTCATTACGGGGATCCCGATGGAGTTCCAATTCGGCACCAACTGGGCGAAGTTCTCGACATTTGCCGGAGGCGTCATCGGACAAACGCTTGCCATGGAAGGGATCTTCGCCTTCTTTCTTGAGTCGAGTTTTCTCGGGCTTTTTTTGTTCGGCGAGAAGAAACTTGGCCCTGTTAAACATTTTCTTTCCGGGGTTGCGGTGTGGCTCGGCTCGTGGATATCGGGTTACTTCATCGTCATTACCGATGCATGGATGCAGCATCCCGTTGCGTACGAGACGGCCGCCAACGGTTCTGTACATCTGAATGATTTCTGGGGCCTCTTGTTCAACCCATGGGGAGGGTGGCAATATCTGCACACCATGCTAGGGTCCGTGGTGACGGCGGCCTTCGTGATGTCGTCTGTCGGAGCTTATTACCTCCTCAGCAAAAAGGACGAAGGCTACGGCAAAATTTTTATCCAGACTGGAATTATCTGCGGCACGATTGTCAGCCTGCTGGTGGCCTTCCCCACCGGCGATGCACAAGGAAAGAATGTCGCCTTACATCAACCGGTAACGCTTGCAGCAATGGAAGGATTATTCACCACAAAAGAGGGGGCCGAGTTAATGATCGTCGGCCAACCGGATATGGACAAACTCCGGATGGATAATCCGTTGTACGTGCCGAAGATGCTCAGCTTCCTTACATACCACCGGTGGGATGCGCCTGTCAAGGGCCTCGACGCGTATTCGCAGGACCAGTGGCCGGATAACATTCCCCTGCTCTATTATAGTTATCACATCATGGTAGGTCTCGGCACAATGTTCATTGCCGTCATGGTGCTCTCTCTTTTTCTTTTGTGGAAAAAGAAATTGTTCGGCACGCGATGGGCGCTTTGGATCCTTTTGTTATCTTTTCCGTTTCCGTACATCGCGAACACCGCAGGCTGGATGACGGCAGAACTTGGCCGCCAGCCCTACTTGGTCTACGGATTGATGCGCACGATAAACGGTATGTCGCCGACTGTTTCAGCGGGAAACGGCTTGTTCACGTTATTGGGATTTTTAGGGATGTATCTCGTCATCGGCGTCCTGTTCCTCATGTTGCTCGTTAAACACATCGGGGCCGGACCCGCGGCATTCGAAAGAAATTAAAAATTGCAACAGCAATCAACAAAACCAAACTAGCATCCCTTCATCACTGGACCTATCATCTATGGAAACTCTCTGGTTTATCATTGTTGCATTCATGCTCGCGATGTATGTCGTCCTCGACGGTTTTGATCTGGGAGCGGGCATCCTTCATTTATTCATTGCAAAAACCGAAGAAGAACGGCGCATCATCCTCAATGCGATCGGACCCGTCTGGGACGGGAACGAAGTCTGGATCCTCGCCGCGGGAGGCACGCTCTATTTTGCCTTCCCGCTGTTGTATGCTTCGAGCTTCAGCGGATTCTATCTCCCGTTGATGATCGTCTTGTGGCTGCTTATGTTGCGCGGTTTAGGCATCGAGTTTCGTCACCACGTCCATCATCCGGTTTGGAAATCGTTTTGGGACACTGTTTTTGCTCTGGGGAGCATCCTGCTCTCAATATTCTTCGGCGCAGCGCTCGGCAACGTCGTGAGGGGCGTCCCGTTAAATTCAGAGGGCTACTTTTTCGAACCGCTTTGGACGACGTTCACGATCGTGCCGGATGTCGGAATACTTGACTGGTTCACAACGCTCATGGGTCTTGTCGCATTGTTTACGTTAGCGATGCACGGCGGAAATTATCTGGCCATGAAAACAGAAAGCGCTCTTCAGGAGCGCGCCCGGGCGTTCGCTGCGAAAGCGTGGTGGTTGGTCGTCATTACTTCGTTGCTTTCCATAGCGGCAGTGTCGTATATTCGTCCGGAGGTG
>DATJXA010000023.1:0-11171 GCA_035500675.1 Bacteroidota bacterium
CAGAACGCTCTTGACGTCGTCAACCCGACAGGCACATTGACGATCGTCGGCGTTCCGTCGTCATCGGGAACGACGAAGCCGGTCTGGTTGATGCAGGGAATCGGCGGACCGATCGTTATCAACGTCGGCGGCGACAACGTGGTCTACGGGAGCCTCAAATTCCAAGACATCCACTACGTAGGACAGCAGCTGGATGGAACGATCAATAACGAAAACTTTTACTGCGGGACGCAAAATAAGTTGCCGCAATCGTTAACGATCGATAACTGCTTGTTTGAATTCAGCAACATCGATATCTTCGATTGCACGGATGAATCGGGCGCGATCGGCGGATGGCCGTATGGAGCGAAGTTCAAAATCACCAATTCATATTTCCGCAATTTGCTTCATGCAGACCAGTGGTGGGGTTCACGAGTCTTCCAGTGCAAGCACCCGATCGACACGTGCTGGATTGAAAACGTCACGGTGACGGGCGGCGGGCTTACATTCTTACAGCAAAATGAGCTGACCGATTTTGCGTATTTCAATCATAACACGTTTGTCAATCAGCATAAGTACTGGAAACTGTCGCCGTACGTGAAAACGCTTGTTATGACGAACAACGTTTTCCTCAACCAAAACTGGGTTGGTGAAGACTCTACCGTTACGAACAGCGGTCAAGATCCGGACGGGCAGTTCATGAGCACCGTTGACGTCGACACGATTAATTACACGAATAAAGTTGTCGTGCAGGCGAAATACTATGCGTCCGCCGATTCAACGACATACGTGCCCGCATTGAACTTGAACAAGCTGAAGATCTTCGTCTCGAACAATATCGATTATTGGAACCCGCTGTTGCTTGATTATTTCACGAACAAAAACAACATCACGAATGATTCGACCACCGGTTACGTCCTATCATGGTTAGACTGGGGGTCCGGATTTAAATTACCTCAACACTTGAACAATATGCCGGGCGAATGGATGAATGCTCGCACGCAAGCATTGTTTGCGGCGTACGCTCCACCCAACGGCGGTTTCGTCGCCGAAGCGCCAAAATCGGTAAGCCCCGGCAGCCCAACGGTCGACAATATCGATGCTGCGACTCGTGATATCATGATGCAGTGGAATCAAAACAAGTACTCCGATCCTCATTGGCCGAACGCACCCGATGCGTATCACAGCAAGATGGTCTTCGGCGATTTTGACCCGACGACCATCCCGGGTATCGCCGGCGGCGGACATCCGGGCGGTGAAGACGGAATCGGAATTACCAAATTCACCGACCTGACGGAAAATTGGAATGCGACAGTCACCTCTTCAATTGACGGTCTTCCGTTAGGATCGCTAAGCTGGGGCACGCACATCGGTACATTTAACTCGGCTTCCGATTTAGCGATGATCAATGCGGCGTTCGAAGCGGCCGCAGGGACACCGCTAGGCGTAGGAAAAGAGCCGACGGTTGTCAATACCTTCAACCTGAACCAAAACTATCCGAATCCCTTTAACCCGTCGACAACGATCAGCTTCAGCATCGCGAAAGCGTCGAACGTGAAGCTGACGGTGTATAACCTTCTGGGTCAAAAGGTTGCCACGCTTGTCGATCGATTCATGAATCCGGGCGATCAATCCGTGGTGTTCGATGCAAGCAAACTCTCATCCGGCATGTACATCTATCGTTTGGATGCAGGGGCCTTCTCTTCCGTAAAGAAGATGATGCTCCTGAAGTAAGCATCAATACTTAGAGGTAACGTTAGTATAGGTGACCGGCAAAATATTTCGTCTGCCGGTCACCTTTTTTATTGGAACTGAATTTTTATCCCATATTTTGTTCGAACGCTTTACACTTGTCATTCCCCATGAAACAGCGGGCACATCCAAAACAACACAGCGGCATCGCTGCGCAGCATAAACGCCTGTTCAGGTTCACGGCTCTGTTAATCCCGATCCTTTTCTTTACGCTTCTCGAATTCTCCTTACGGTTGTTTCATTACGGTTCGGACCTCTCTCTTTTTATCGCCGAGACCGTCAACGGAAAGAGCTATTACACGCTCAACCCGTCCCTCAAGAATCGTTATTTTAGCGGAATTAATTTCGCACCCAACCCCTCGCCCGAGTTCTTCCTGGCCTCCAAGCCGCCAGGGGCGTTTCGCATTTTTTGCCTTGGCGAATCGTCGACGATCGGCTATCCGTATTGGTACAACGGCGCCTTCCCTTCATTTCTACGCGACCGGTTAAAGGCTGTTTTTCCTGACCGCCTCATCGAGGTGATCAATCTTGGCATCACCGCGACAAACAGCTATACCGTGCTGGACCTCAGCAAAGATGTGATGGAGTACAAACCCGACCTCCTGATTGTCTACGACGGCCATAACGAATTCTACGGCATGCTCGGAACGGCATCCAACGAGCGTGTCGCATCCGCACGATGGATCACGCTCTTGTATTTGCGCATGATCCATCTCCGAACTTTCCAGCTTGCCAAAAATACGCTCGACATCATGCTCACTGTATTAGGCAAGCCTCAGATAGACTATGCAAATCACACGACCTTAATGGAACATGTGGCGCGAGGAAAAAACATTCCCTACGGAAGCGATGCCTATAATGCAGGATACACGGTGTTCCGGGAGAACCTCGAAGAACTTTCCGATCTGTGCCGATCCAGAAATATCCCGCTGTTCCTCAGCACTCAGGCCTCGAACATCCGCGATCAGTCTCCGTTCGTCTCGAATAATTCAGCCGGAATTTCGCCGCAGCAATTAGAACAGTTCCAACAAGAGTACCATCAAGGCATGGAGTTTCAGTCGAAAGGAATGCTGGATTCTGCCGTCGTATGCTTTCGCGCCGGCATTGCGGTCGATTCCCTCTATGCCGATATCCACTATCGACTCGCCCGGTGCCTTGATGTTCAGGGGAAAAGGAACGAAGCCTTCCCCGAATACATTCGTGCACGCGATTACGACGAACTGCGGTTTCGCACAGACAGCAAATTCAACGATTTGATCCGTTCAATGGGTGATCACAAGGATGTATTTGTCGCAGATATCGGGGCTGTTTTCGAATCGCTCTCGCAAGATTCACTGGTTGGGCACAATCTCATTCTCGAGCATCTCCACCCCAATACGCGGGGCCATTTTTACATCGCAAAAGAATACGCGAGACAGATGCGCGCGCACGGACTGTTGGCCTCGTCCGAAGGATGGGAGAAGTGCGACACGGTAAGCGATGACTTCCTGTGGGCGCATCGTCACGTCACTGACCTTGATGAAATACTTGCAGCACGCAAAACCGTGTACCTCACTTCGTTTTGGCCATTCTCGGACCAGCCGTCTGCGATCGCCTCGGTAAGCGAAACGGATACGCTTAAATTCATCGCGGAGCAGTTCGCTCATAATCAAATTGACTGGGCCACTGCGCACGGTCGCGCCATCGCATTCTACTTGCGGCGGGGGGACACCGTCGATGCGGTGCATGAAAACGAAACGATCATCGATCAATTTCCGATGGATGTCGCCTCGTATCTTCAACTCGCGCAACTGTATTTTAACGAAAAGGAATTTCCAAAGGCCGAAACGACCCTTCTCGCCGCCTTGCGGATTCAGCAAGTTCCGCTCACGTACAGAATACTTGGCGACACGTATTTAAAAGAAGACAAGCTCGAAAAAGCGATCCAATGCTATGAAGAGCTGAATAAATTCCCCGCTAATCCTGACATCGCGGCTGAGAACGCCTACATGCTCGCCGTGGCATATTTGTTGTCGGGAAAAACCGGATCTGCAGTTGAATTGTTGAAACTTACCATCGATCGTTATCCGGATTACAGGCCGGCAAGAGAATTGCTCTCACGGGTCATGGCACTCTCAAGGCCTCGTCCGGCAAAATAATATCGGCCCTTTGCCTTCAGCGCCGGTGGAGGAAGTTGCAACACGAATAGACGCAGCCGTCAGATGTCGACAGAATTTCTAATGTCTCATTCGAGAAACAACCATATGACAGGAAGGTGATTATGCATTCCATGAGAAGAGCATCGATCGCATGCATTGGCATCTTTTTTTGGCAGATTGTTATTTCACAGACGAACAGAATAGAGTACAACAACCAACAGCTATTCCTGAGCGGCGCTAACCTGGCGTGGGTCAGCTTCGCCTCCGATATCGGGAAAGGGAAGACCGATACCGCGGCGTTTGCCGACATCATGCTCACGGTTCACGATCACGGAGGAAACGCCGTCCGATGGTGGTTGCACACGGATGGAACGACTTCTCCCGCGTTCGACTCATCGGGGTATGTCACCGGGCCCGGGGTGTATACTATCTCCGATATGAAGAAGGTCCTTGATATTGCTTGGCAAAGAGAAATAGGAGTTAAGCTCTGTCTATGGTCTTTTGACATGCTTAGAACGTCGAATAGCTCTGCCGTGCTTAGCCGCAATAAACTTCTTCTCACTGATACAAATTACACCCGCGCGTATATCAATAAATGTTTGATCCCAATGGTCGATTCCCTTAAAGGGAATCCGGCTATCGTTGCATGGGAAATTTTCAACGAGCCCGAGGGCATGAGCAATGAATTCGGTTTTAGCACGACGCAGCACATCTCAATGTCCAATATTCAACGGTTCATCAACCTTTGCGCGGGAGCGATCCATCGTGCCAATCCGTCCGCACAAGTGACCAGCGGCTCGTGGAGCTTCAAAGCGCTTACAGACGTCGGTACGGGACCGGTGGCTCCGGGCAACCAAAACGGCTCAAGCCCGTCCCAATTAAGTTCTGCTGAAAAAGAATCCATCACCAAACAGTTCAACGAAAAATATAGAGCGGAGCTGACAAGCGATGAAGTCATGAGCTACCTTGGGACTTTGTCGACTTTGTCGAATAAGAATTATTATTCAGACAGTCAGCTGATCGCCGCCGGGGGAGATCTCGATGGGACGCTTAATTTTTATTCCGTGCATTACTATTCGACGATCGACCCGACCAATCCTACATCACTCTCGCCGTTCCATCATGCGGCAAGTTATTGGGGGCTCGACAAGCCGATCGTCGTGGGAGAATTTGCCATGGAAAGCGGGCAAGGGAATCCGCCTGGAATTCCAACCGCGAGTTTATACGACACTCTCTATCAACTCGGCTATGCCGGGGCACTGGCATGGTCTTGGTCCGACCCCACGTTCTCTTCGATCGCAGACATGCTCGCAGGAATTCAATCCATGTGGGATAATCATCGGGACGATGTGGATGTCCACGGCATAGGTATCGATTGGCCTTCGATTACGATCACGTCACCCCTCAATAACGCAGTGCTTCCGGATACGTCGCAACTCATTATCACGGCGGCTGTCCTCGACACGCTCTCGATCGATTCAGTTGAATTCTTCGCGTCCGACACGTTGAAAATCGGAGGAGCAACAATTCCCTCCACGACATCGTCCGATACATCTTTTTATTCGTTCACCTGGAAAAACATACCCCCCGGGATTTACGGCATTACGGCGACGGCGACAAACAGCGGAGGACATAGACAAACGTCAAACAAAGTGCAAGTGACGATCGGCACGCCGCCTATGGTCCGGCTTGAAGCCGAAAATGCCCTTCGGCAAGGACCCGGCATGACGATCGGGAACGACCTTACTGCGAGCAACGGGAAATATGTGGACGTCGGAACGAACAACGATACCACATCCAGAATCACATGGACATTGAACAGCGTTCCGAGTGCGGGAAATTACCCGATCACCTTCGGCGTCAAGCTGAAATATGACAGCCCCAAAACGCAATTTATCAACATCAACGGCGTTCCGGCGGATACAGTCGTGTTTCAAGGGCCGACAACATCATGGGTGCAAACGTCAATTAACGTTGACCTCGCACAAGGGGCAAACACGATCCAAATGGCGATGAGCTGGGGGTGGATGTATGTCGACTACCTTGCAGTGCCAAGCGGGTTTGTGACCACATTCGTTCATTCCGTCTCGCCGGCTCCGGCCTCGTATTTTCTAAGCCAGAATTATCCCAATCCTTTCAACCCGGCGACGACAATACAATTTTCATTGGCTAAGCCGTCGAATGTGACATTGATCGTCTATAATGTGTTGGGCCAAAGAGTCGCGTCCCTCGCCAACGGGTTTATGAATGCAGGCCTTCATTCTGTTCTCTTCGACGCGAGCGCATTATCCTCAGGAGTCTATTACTACAGGCTGGAGGCCGGCCCATTCACAAAGAGTGCAAAAATGATGCTCGTTAAGTGAGGGTTCAGCTTTTAGACCCGATGTTTTGAAATGTCGCAGTCAGAACTTTCTCCGGAGAATAATAAGAATACAGTTTTAGCGGGATCACCGATTGCACATTCAACTTTTCGTGCGCTTACAGTAACCGCAGCTGCGAGGCTGCAACGCTGCGGGTTTGTCATACGAGTATCGGGACGTAGGGAAACTGATACTTGTTTGATGAGCGGAAAAAATGTACTTTGCGTGCACGCCAACACGATGACTGGCCAAGAAAGCTCGTCGCCCTAATGCCTCCAACAACCAACAGACCTTCGACAAATACCCAAGCCTGGGGTGTCGCAATTCTGGGTACTATCGCTCTCATTTACCTCTTGGTGTTCGCCTTTCTCTACAAAAGGCCACAGACGCATGTCACGGAATTTTACTTTGCCGACCGGATGACCGAGGCCCACCATATTCTCATCGACCGATACAACAAGGCTCACGAAGGCAAGATCAGGGTCATCCCGATTGATTTCCCGAATTCCGATTTCAGCACCGACACGCGCAAGGAGATCCTTGCGCGCTCGTTGCGGGGCGAGGACGACGGGATCGATCTACTGGCGGTCGACGTCATCTGGGTGCAAAGGTTTGCGAAATGGTGCGAACCGCTCGGAAAATATTTTAGCGACGAGGAACGGAAAAGAATTACGCCCATCGCCCTGAACTCATGCTATCATGACGGGGAACTTGTCGCGGTCCCCCTCGATATCGTCCAAGGCATTATCTACTACCGGTCGGACCTTCTGGCGAAGGAGCCGCATGGCAAAGAGCTTCTGCAAAAAGTGAAAAAAGAAATGTCGTGGACGGACTTTTTAAATATTCAAAAGGAGCTTCCGCCCTCGAAGAGCCCCTTCTATATTTTCCCTGCGGCTGATTATGAAGGGTTGATATGTTGCTACATCGAAATTCTTTTAAGCCAGAAGCCCGACTATTTCACGACCATCGGGTTTCGTTTCGACACGCCCGAAGCAAAGAATGCCCTCCGTCTTCTCGTCGACCTCGTGCGCAAAGACCACGCAACTCCCGATATTGTGAGCAATTTCACGGAGGTCCCGAGCTATGAATATTTTATCAAACACGACGGACTCTTTTTACACGGCTGGACCAGTTACGACGCGGATTTTCGGGAAACACCCGTCGACGCAAAAAAGGAGAAGTATCTCAAGCCGATGCCCGTGCCGTATTATCCCGGAGGAAGGCCGGCATCTGTTTTCGGGGGGTGGAATCTCATGGTCTCGAAAGCAAGCCAGAAGAAAGACGCTGTGATCGATTTCATCAAGTATCTCCTGAGCGACGAATCGCAGGAGATCTTTTACACCAAGGGGGGGTATTACCCGATCATCAATTCGTTCTACGACGATTCTTCCTATCTTCGGAAATATCCTGAGATAGGCGCCATTAAAAATTTTATGAAGATGGGCGTCCACCGACCCAGCCAAGAAGAGTATACGAAAGATTCGAAAATCATGTCCCGCTATTTTTTCCTGGCCATCAAAGGAAAAATGACCGTCGACCAAGCGGTGAAGAGCGTGGACGCGAGTATTGAGTCCGAACGAAGCCTGACACCGTAGCCGCCATGGACTGGACAAAATTCGAGATCCCGGAAAGTTTCAGAACGAAGCTCTCGCGTTACCGGTTTGAAATCCGGCACATCGTCGTCATGGTGATCGTTCTTATCACGTTTCAGATCATCCTCGTTTTTTTCCAGAAAGAGAACCTTGAAACGTTCCTCGGCGAAGCTCAAAGCTGGTTCCGAAAATATTACGCGGAGCGTCTTGCACTCGTCACAACGACGAGCGTCGAGCTTATCTTTGAGCGTCAGCAGCGTGTGCGGGCGCAGGAGGACAGCACCGAGATGTATCTTGCGTACTCGCTGAACGTTATTTTGAAGCAGCAGCTGATCCACCGCAGCGTCGAGGATATCTGTTTGATCCTCATCAAGAACCAACGGCTGTACGTCATCGACAGCGGTCAAAAGCTCACGGCCTTTTTCAGCAACAAGCTTGCTCCGCTCGGCGACGGCGGGCCGTCGAATCATTTCGACGCGGTGAATTTTTTTATCTCGCAGAAAGATGAGATGCGGCGGCGGGAGAAGATCATCAGCGCGGTCTCGAACGATAAAACATTCAACGTTCTCGTCCCTTTTGTTCCCGACGGCGAATACCTGGGGGTGATGTATATGCGCATCACGCCGGATTTTACGTTCCTCACGACGGAGATCCAATCGAGTTTCGACAAGGTCGCGTTGACGTTCCTCGCGCTTATTTTCATCGGGCTGATGGCGATCTTTATCATTTCATCCCGGGCCGTCGGCGAGCGGAATAAAGCGCAGGAGGAATTGTTCATCGAGCACGAACAAAACCTCGAAAAACAGATCAGACTAGAGAAAGAATCGCTCTTCACGAAGAGGATCTACCATACGCATCACAAAGCGGAGAAGATCATGGGGTTCATCAAGAACGATGTCCGCCTCATGAATTCCGAGAACCTCGGACAACTGAAGCATCGCGTTATCACGTATTCGAATTTTATCTCCCGTATCATTTACGACATGAAGTGGTACGACCAGGACATCAATACGATCGTCAACAGGATGTTCAAGACAAACATCAACGCGGTCATCGAATTCATCGTGCACAATGTGTTCCTTCGACTTTCGAGCAAGAACGAAATGTTCGAGATCAAGCTCGACCTGGACCCGTCGCTGCCGCCCGTTCATGTCAACGAGTTCATCGTCTGGGAGATCCTCGAGCCGCTCATTCAGAACAGCATCGACCATGCGTCGAAAAATTTCGTCACGATCAAAGTGTCGACACGGCACATGAAGAAGAAAAATATTTCGTACGTGTATCTTGAAGATAACGGCGTCGGCATCGCCGAAGAGTTGCTGGAGGCGGGACCGAAAGGCATCAAGAGGCTTTTTTTGGAGCAAGAATCGACAAAAAACTCGATCGGAACGCATTCAGGGTATGGGTGCTACATTGCGCATCAGCTTGCAGTGGGCAAATGCGGATGGCTGCTCGACGCGGAGAATCGCCCCGAAGGAGGATGCCTATTTACATTGGCGATCAAAAATTAGGTGAAGCATGACAAGCGGTAACAACCAGGCTATTAAAGTTCTTCTCGTCGAGGACGAGGATTTTGACGTTGCGCGCGTGCGAAAGACCGTCAGCCTCTCGTCGACGCGGATTCAAGTTGAAGACATCGTGTCGAACGGGAAGTCGGCGCTTGAGAAGATCCGCGACAACCCGGATTTCTACGATGTCGTGATCCTCGACTACCAAATCTCCGGCGGGCTGAGGGGCGAAGAGCTTATCCAGCGGATGAAGGAACTCGACCAGTTTGTCCAGATCGTCGTCATCACTAAAATGACGATCAATACCACCGATTTCGATTTCGCGAACAACCTCTTGAAGGCCGGTGCTTACTGGTACTGCACAAAATACCCCGGGAATATCGAAGATTACGTCTACCAGCCCACCGATTTTATTCTCAGCATTGTGAACGCGTGCGAGCGGAAAAAACTCGAGAAGCAGAAGCTTAAGTCGGACAAGCGCCTTCGGCAGAGCAACGAGAGTCTTCTCGAATCGAAGAGGATCATCGGCGAATCGAAACCGATGCTGCAATTGAACGAGGTCATCGAAAAGTACGCAAAGAGCGAAGCGAACGTTCTCATTTCGGGCGCCTCGGGGACCGGGAAAGAGCTCGTTGCTTGGAACATCCACCTGAAGAGCAAAAGAAAGTACGAGAAGTTCATTCCGATCAACTGCGGCAGCATTCCACACGAGCTGGTCGAGAGCGAGTTGTTCGGATACGAGCGGGGCGCATTCACCGGCGCGATGAACACGAAGGCCGGTTTATTCGAGATTGCAAATAACGGGACGATCTTTCTGGACGAGGTGGCAGAACTCCCGTTGCAGGCTCAGGTAAAGCTGCTTCGCGTCATCCAGGAGGGGGAGATCGAAAAGATAGGACGGAAGGAGAGCCTTTCCGTCAACGTGCGCATCATCGCCGCGACAAACAGAAATCTCACGACGGAGGTCAATGAAGGAAGATTCCGCGAGGACCTCTATTATCGTTTGGCGGTGATACCGCTCGACATGATCCCACTCTGCAAAAGGGGGGACGATATTTTACTCCTCTTCAACCACTTTCTTGAATATTTCAGCCGCGACGTCGAGATCCAACCGCCTTCGATGGACCCGAAGGCAAAGGAGATCCTCATGAATTACAAATGGCCGGGGAACGTAAGAGAGCTCCGCAACGTCGCTCAGCGTCTTGTTCTGAACTGCCCCGAAAAGATCACCGCGAAAGACGTCACCAGCCACATGATCATGCGCAATCCGATCGCCGCCAAAGACGAAACAGTGATCGACGACCTCTACTCTGGTCAGGTCCTTTCCCTTCCCGAAATGGAAAAAATGTTCCGCATTCGCTACTTCAAATACGTGCGGAGTATTTCCAGCTCCGATTCCAACGCCGCGGAGAAGCTCGGCCTCGCTCCCTCTAATTTTTACAGAATGCTGAAAGAACTTGGGCTGAAGTGATCCTGCAATACCGTCGGTCCGTTTTTTGGGAAGACAAAAGTTCTGCCACCACGGCCCCAGAGCGTGCTTTTCCGTTTCCCTCGCAACAAAAAATACCTCAAGAAAGGTATTGTATTTGTCTGCACCGACACGTATGATACACGGGTTGCCGCACTCCTGCACAAGGAGGCGCCCACTTCTAAGCCTAATTCAACGCCGTGCGTCATTCCACAAAACAAAGGAGCTCTTGTATGGACATGCTTTCGTTACGAGGTTCGAAAGTTGCGATCTCCGTTGCAGCAATTCTTTTCGTCGTTGTTCTGACGATGTATTCGGTCCCGCCAGCCCGGGCACAGTATAAAGAGACGAACCACGTTGTCACCGCCGATTCT
>DATJXA010000024.1:0-7626 GCA_035500675.1 Bacteroidota bacterium
AGGAATTGTTCCCTTATACTGCAGTCCCGGGAATACGCCCGTGTAGACCGAAGCATTGACCGTGCCGTTATCGGGGGCAGGATCGCTCACGGAGCGAGGGACTGCCAACGTCACGAGTGTCGATGTATTGTTCAGCGTAAGCCAGCTCGATGATGACGTCGTGTCATTCAGCGCGATGCGGAAAGAAACTATCGTATTGTCTCCGTCGTCATCGTGACCGACCCAGGAAAAAGTTGCAACGGTGTAAGTCGTCTCAGGTTGTTGTATCGTGGACGAATCGACAAGATTGGCGGCAAATTGGACCGTCGGCGGCGTGTTGCGGATGGGAAAAAGCAGTATGGCCCCCTTCGGATCCGCTGCTGGCTGGAGATTGCTCAACACGACATCGCCGGCATCATAAATACCATTCGTGTCCACATCCCAGTACGGCTGCGGGCTCATCCTGACAATTGCACCTTGCGGCAGGTTCTTTGCCGGCTTAAACGTATTGTCAACGGCGCGAACTACGACAATAAAGCTGTCACGGATCGTGCGGAGTGGAAGCGCAATTAACGAATCAGTCGTCGTGACCCACGTGTACGTTATAGTATCGGGGGAAGGAATTTTGGTCGGGGCCGGTTTAAAATTTCCGACTGCCAAAAGGTAGCCTTGCACCATCCCATCCGGATCCTCTCCGTACCAATACACATGCTGCCGCGAGACCGTCTCACGGAGAACGGAGTCCGGTTCGAGCCAAAGCCGGGTCGAGGGCGGAACATTTGCCTTCGGTTCGTCTGTATATTCTTTGGTGCAGCTACCGAACAAAAGAATACACGCAGAAAGAATAATGACAGAAAGAAAATATCGATTCATTTATTGCCGGTGCGCCACTCAACAGCGGATTTGCCGTACGTATTTTTTAACTTGATCAACGTTTGAGGCGAGCTTCTTCTATAGATTGAATTTTCATGGACGTTTCCGGAGCGATCGCTCTCCGAGACCTCACGATCCCGGCCGCCCATTCTTCATAACGACATTTGGGCGGCCGTCATCCTCATGGGTAATTATTTCAGCAGCAACATTTTCCTGACCTGCGTAAATATTCCCGAAGAGACCCGATAAAAATATATTCCGCTCGCAAGCCTCGATGCGTCGAACAGAACATTGTATGTCCCGGCTGATTGCTGCGTGTTCACGAGCGTTGCGACTTGTTGACCGAGGATATTATAGACTCTCAACGTCACCATTCCAGCCGTCGGGATCGCATACCGGATCGTCGTAGAAGGGTTGAACGGGTTCGGATAATTCTGTTCGAGCGAGAACTGGGCCGGAAGGACCGTTCGATCCTCTTTTACAGCAGTCGTAACGACATTGACATAATCGCTGTTCGTCCTCGGCTCGACCTTGTAATTATTATTTTCATAATAGATAATGCCGATGAGCTTCCCGATTTTATTTCCCGTCTTCAACACAGTATATCCGCTGGACGCTTTCGACGTATCGTTCGTGTATGTGTTGCGTCCATCGCTTCGGACGAGGATCGGGGCCGAACTATTGGTGACTTCAAACTCCGTCGGCTCGACAAAAATAGGGTTGATATTTGCGACGGTACACGTATCGAACTCGACCAGCATCCCCTCATACGGCTCAGCTCCGAGGTTCCCATTGCTCACTCCCGGTCCGAATACGGACGTTAGTAACTTTACCGGTGCGGGCAACGGATTGTGATGGGAGATAATACGGACCGAAGTGACAAACTCAAGCTGCGTCACATCCGCACGTTCAGTCACCTGCCCGGCGACGATCACGCTGTCGCCGTTCGCAATTTTTGCTAATATCGAATCCGGCCCTGTGATCCATAGACCGCTAAACGGCTGATTGGTACTTTGGATATAATATGCGTTCGTTCCCCCAGTGCTAATCGGGGAAAGTAATAAGCTCGCGGTGTCTGCGGTGACAATACCGCCTGTGGAATCAACCGCGCCGACATACGGGCTACGGCCGTTCACGTACGGAGTGTATTGAATATCATGGATCGATAATATCGGCTGTGCAGTTCTATCAAGGACTTTATAGAAGAAAAATCCGCCCGAGGTATCGTACTGCGTCAAGAAGCCGCTGTTTGCAAGGATCGAAAAACTTGCGTTCTTGTCGATAACTTTAACAAAATAGCGGACCGTTGTTCCAGCGGGCTCCAGAGGAATGTGAGCCTGAAATGTCGAATCGACCGTCACCTGAGGCGCGGTCATGTTGATTTTTTGCCAGCTGCCGTTGTTGATGCTGTACCACAATTGCACAGAATCGACAGGATATGTTACCGCCAACGGGTTATACGATTGGTATGCCTGAGCGGTAACGAGCGGAGTGCTGTCTTTTGAAACCACGACAGGATAGCGTCTTTCCGTCGCAACTCCTGGCGGTGCTTTCAAATTATAGACGATGTCGCCGGGGAACATAGGACAAATGCGATATCCTCGCGCGGATTCCCCTCCTGACGACGTTGCTACATAGCCGCGGATCGTGTCAATAACTGTCCCCGCGGGAGGGACCTTGTAGCTCGTATCCGCCGGAGTGGTCGGTTGTGCCTGCGCGCTCGGACTTAACGTGAAATGATAAGACCAGTCATAATCGGAAAGCTGATTTCCTTGGGCGTCGGTAAAAAAGAATGTGCCGCGGCTCGTGTTGACGTTTCCGACCACAGTGACGTTTGTTATATAGACATACTTCGATTCCCATTGTTCAGCGCTAGAGAATTTTATTTTGCCCCCCGGATTTACTCCAACGTTGAAATCTGTGACGCTAAGATGGACGGGAGGGGGAAGAGGATGTCCGGATGATAGAATTGCAACCGGCGTGCCTGGAATCGGAGCGAACTGCGTCAGGCTGTTCATTTGACTCAGCGGGAACTCCGAGATCGTGCCCGTCATTTCGATGATGTCTCCCTGCTCGACGTCGAAGTATCCGTCCGCATCAAAGGAGGCAGAATCGCTGGGGTAGCGGACGAGAATTCCGCTCCACGGCTGCGACCCGAGTGAACCGGTGTCAACGACACCGAGTGTGAATCCGCTCGCTGTATAACTGATGACTCGGGGCTGCACGGTCACAAGCGCCACCACGGTGACAGTGTCGTTATTGTACGCCGACGTTTGCAGCGTCCATCTCGCCCCGGTATTGTACCCTAAAGAATCAGCGATCTTCAGCGAATCGGCAGAAACGAACTGTATGTCATGGATCGTCACGAGCGGGTATGACGTCGTCTTGAACGGCGAAAAATGACGCTTTGAAACGCGCGCCGTAGGGTTGTTTGCATAGACGCTCGCAACCCCCATCACGATGAAAAATGCAACCAATAGAAATTTTTTCATAACACCCTCCTCCTTATTCTTTGAGATTAATAATTTAAAATGATTGAGTTTACATTTTTTCCCAACATCCGAAGATCCAGCTTATTTTATCACGGCAAATTTTCCTCTTTTGATTGCGCCGGTCGCGAGATCTTTCACCGTAAAAAGATACAGTCCCGTTGCGATCGCTTGGTCGTATTTGGATATCAAGTCCCACGCGTGTTCTCCGCCCGCAAACTGAGCGGGAATACCAAGGCCGGAATAATCGTCGAACCATTTGATCCCCGACCCGTTATAAGTCGAAGCATCATGCGTGAACTCCGCGACAAGATCGCCGGACAGTGTGTAGATCTTGATCTCGGCATGCGCCGGTAAATTATAAAAATAAATTTTCCGATCCCTCTCGCCAGTCTTATCCCAAGCCGCCCCTGCGTAATATGGGTTGGGATAGACGCCGACTTCGGCGGCTTTATTTGAGGTCGGAGGAGTCCCGGGAATCACCCGGACAATGACCTTTGCGCTCTCGAGGCTCGGCAATTGGTTTGCCGAATCCCCCTGATCGAACGCCGATACGCCGTACAAATACTGCCACCCATTCAAACTTGTGATGTTGTCCCCTATCGGAGGGAAGCGATACCAATATTGAACGGTATCTCCAGGAAATATCTTCGGGGTGTCGAGTTTGATCTTGCCAAAGCCCGTGTTGTAGCCGATGTTATCGTCCGCGCGGTCATACTCGCCAACAAGGCTGAGCGAGAGGATGAAATTCGTCGGATCTTTGATGTCCGCACCGGCGGCCGATCGGTATACTCTGTATCCTTCGAAATCGTACCTTCTGCTGATCGGGTCGAAACTCTCTTCCGCCTGCGTCCTGTCCCAATAGATGATCGCTTGCTGATTCTCGACTTCGGCGCGCACGCGGGGCTGGCGCGGCGGCTGGGGGAGCGAGTAACGGCTGAGTTTTCCGTCCCCGTTGATATCCTCTCCCGGGTCGAGCCTATTGTTCCCGTTCAAGTCTTCACCGTCGTACGCCTGCTGCGCCCATGTTGCGTTCGAGTATAACGTTTTGCGCAGCGAAGCATTCTTATAATCATCGCTCGGTAAACCGGTCCCGCTTTTTTTTGCACAGATAATGGCGAATACAACGTTGATACTGTCCCCGGGAGCAAGCGAAGGATAGGGGCCGACCGAGAGAAGATCAACCAAGTTCGATGGCGCGATACCGATTGTCACGCCGTCCGACAACACTGGCGTTCCCTGCGGTGTCCCGAGCGATTGAATATAATTCTTGCCTTCCATCGTCGACATCCTCTGATATTTTCCACGGTAGATATCGGCGGGATTATTATCCACGTCAGGATAAAAATAGACCTCGGTTCCTGAGCTTGTATTGTTGTATTTCCATCCGTTGTAGTATGTATCCTTGTAAAGGTCGCCGAGCGAATCGAGAGGATTGGAAGAAAATGTTCCCAATGAATCGCGCTTAAGTGGAAAAGGATTTGTCCCCAGGAGCTTCAAACCGAAATACCCGTTCGCAGGAGGTCCGTAGGGTTGGCCATTGACATCGAACGTGTACGCCAAGCGCAGACTGTCGACATATCCCTTACCGCTGCTGAAAAAAGCGGAACTTGCTTGATACCCCGAGAGATTCATATTCCGCACGACAGCTTCGTTCCTCAAACCGACGTACATTCCGTCGATGGTATCATCACTGACATTCGTGATCGTATAATTCAGGATGACAAAAAAATCTGCAAACGGAAAGTTCCATGCATACGTTTCCAAGTGAACGTCGACCCCAAGGGGTGTGTGGCTGGGGATTGAATCGCCGGTTACCGGATCGCGAGTATATTTGTCGGTGAAATCCATCGCAAAATCCTGATGGCTCACGGCGTTGAGGTTAAAGTACGTGTTGCCGGACAATGAAGAACGTTCCACGATTTGCGATCCAGGCTCGTTCGTAAACTCGAAACCTGCACCCAATTTCAGAGGATCGCCTCCGTCAGCACAAGCGGTTGAAACATGCGGGACCCCATCCTTCCGTTTGATACCGCCGATCCACAATCCCCCGAGAGCGAGATTTTCAATGCGGGAGCCTTTCGGGTATTCGCACGACGGTTGCGCGGGCCAATTATTGAAATTTGTTCCGAGGGTCCCGAAATTTGTGACCGTCAAACGAAGATTGCCGACATCGGTGTATTTTGTGACATCGTCGTCGGCAATTTTTTTTAGGGACGGCAGTTCAGACGAAGTATTTGTCTGAGATAAAGCCGGTCGGTAGTTTATCGATAGAAAAAATGCGACAAAGACATGGAAAGCTAATTTTCGGCGCAGGGGCGTTTGCAAGGAGTACCAAAAAGCGATAGTGAAATTTCCAAAAAGAGTTATAAAGAGCGGTGAGTCTTTACAAGTGGAGTGAGGTGTGCCCACTCATAGGGCAAATATAAACGTAAAAGGGAGAAGAATCAAGAAGGAGAGAATTAATTAACAGTACAACAATATTGAGGTAACGGGTCAGTGGTAGATGACGATCTTATCTCCCACCTGTATATTCTCTGCAATTTCGTTCCACCGTTGAATGTCGTCGACCGAGACGCCGAATTTCTTGGAGATGTCCCATAATGTGTCGCCGGTTCGCACCCGGTAGAATTCCATGTTATCCGCGGAAATTCGTACCTTTAGTTTCTTCCCCGCCGCAACGCGGGAACTGGACATCCGATTCCACTTTTTGAGGTCTGCAACGGATACATTATAGAGAGAAGCAATTTTCTCCAAAGTCTCCCCTTTTTTTACCCTATGCCTGATTATTTTTTGCCCGATTGGAGCGGCTTTTGTGATGGTTGGCTTTGGGCCGGCTTTGACATCTGGGACCTGTCCGTTGGAATTGCCCCTATAAACTTCGAGGGCCTGCCCGGCATAAATTCGACTCCTGCGCAGCTTGTTCCAACTTTTAAGGTCGGCAATGGCGACATTGTAGTCATTCGCTATCTTTTCCAGGGTCTCCCCGCGTCTGACGGTATGGCGAACCCAATTGTTACCCGGATCGTTCGGAATGGAAGTCGCTACTGCAGCATTATTTGAACTAGTCCCTATTTTCTTCAGCGCGTTTTTCTGGTCGAAACTCATCGCCGCAATTGCCCGGTATTGGTCCAGTTTTTCCTTGGGGACCCAAACTGTGATAGTAGATCCGGGATAAATGGAGCGTCCGTACGGAATATTATTCCAATTTCTCAAGTCGCTTGCTCGAACATCGAACCACTCTGCAATGTGTCCGAGGGTATCTCCTTTCTTCACAACATAGGCGACTTTGTCGCGACCCGCGGGGACCAAAATTTGTCGATGACCAAACCTGCGTCGGAACGCCCGGGGTTTTGGATCCTGCACCGGTTCTTCCTGCGTGGCTGCGGGTGGCGATGTCTCCGCAAGGAGCCGCTTTTTGGAAACAGGGATGATGAGGTAATTGCCGATTCTAAGCCTGCTTCGTCTGGTAAGTTTGTTGACTTCTAAAAGCACTGACGTCGCTATGCCATATTTCCGAGCGATACCTCCAGGCGTGTCTCCCCTCCGTATCTTGTGTTCCGCCCACTGGCGTTTTTGGTTGTCCGGAATTTGAGCATATTTTTTCTCGAACATCGCGGACGATCCCAACGGAACTCTGAGCCGGTATCCTCTATAATTCGGCGGTGTGCACCACTGAATTAACTCGGGGTTCAACTCTTTTAGGTTTTCCGCCGTTGTACCGGCACAATCTGCAAGAACGTCGAGGTCAACGCAATCGTCGACGGTCACGTATTCATAAGACAAACTATCGGCACGCGGGACGCCTTTAAAGCCGTAGGCATCCGGGTTCATTGCCATTAAAGAAACTGCAATGTACTGCGGCACATAGTTGCGGGTCTCTCGGGGAAGAAAACGTCTCATCGACCAAAAATCGCTCGTCCTGCTTCGCCTCATCCCCCGATTGATCCTGCCTCCTCCGGAATTGTATGCTGCGATCGCAAGCTGCCAATCGCCGTATTCATCATGAAGGTCTTTTAAACAACGCGCAGCTGCTCTCGTCGATTTTTCAAAATCGCGTCTCTCATCATACCAGTAGTTCCCCTTAAGTCCATACAAGGCGCCGGTCCCTTTCATAAACTGCCACATGCCCACTGCCCTCGCCCAGGATCGCGCCGATGGATTCAAGCCACTCTCCATCATCGACAAGTACATCATCTCTTGAGGAACTCCTTCTTCCTTAAAGATGCGCGAGATGATGGGAAAATATTTTCCCGAAAGATATAACCACCGCTCGAAATGGTCC
>DATJXA010000025.1:0-21925 GCA_035500675.1 Bacteroidota bacterium
GTCCCGGCGACGACCGAGGTTGCCCGCCAAATGAAGGAGATCAAAGTCAAAGATAAAACAGTGTGGCAGATCCTCGAGGACGCGGGCTGCCGGATCGGCGATGCATCGTGCGCTGCATGTCTTGGAGGACCATCCGATACATTCGGCCGCCTGAACGGCGTGGAAGTGTGCATCTCTTCGACAAATAGAAATTTTCCCGGCAGGATGGGGTCGAAGAAATCACAAGTGTTTCTCGCATCGCCGTATACCGTTGCTGCATCTGCGCTTACAGGGGTTATCACTCACCCCAAGCAGTTCTTCAACTGAAAATTTATCGGGGGATTCCGTCGCGTAGAAGGCGTACTGCACACAGCAGGATGAACTATCGATGCTCAGGTTGAATTACGCCTGAGTTTTTCTGTTTAAGAGAATATGTCGGCTCAAACGAAAACAGGACATGATAAACCGCTCCGGGCGAATGTTCGTTTGCTCGGAAACCTCCTCGGTCAGGTGATCGAAGAACAAGAGGGGCATGAACTCTTCGACCTGGAAGAAAGAATTCGTTTGACATCGAAACAGCTTCGACAACGATTCGATCTCTCGCAACAAAGAAAATTGAAACGCCTTGTTGAGAACATGAAGCCGTCCGATATGGCGAAAGTCGTCAGGGCGTTTGCTGCGTATTTTCAGTTGACGAATACGGCGGAGCAGCATTATCGAATCCAACGATCGCGGGACTACCAGCTCCGTCACCCATCCACAGGTTATCATGGTTCACTGCAACAAACGTTCGAGCGGTTGAAAAGCCGGAACGTCCCCGAGAAAGAAATTGCCGACCTTTTTTCCCGTCTTCTCATCACGCCTGTTTTTACCGCCCATCCGACCGAAGCTGCGCGACGCACCGTCCTGGAGAAACATTCGCGGATCTGGAAACTCCTCGAGGCGCTCGACAATGATAAGTTGGGACAGACCGAGCGAGCAGATCTTGAACGTGCAATTAAGCGGCACATTACAAGTTTATGGCAGACGGAAGAGACGCGCTCATACAACATCTCCGTTTTGGACGAGGTATACAACGGCGTGTATTACTTCCGCAGCATTTTGTACGATGCAATTCCAAAATTTTATCGCACGCTGGAAAACGCCGTCAGGGAGTCATACCCCGCTTTATCCTCGAGCGTACCTTCGTTCATAAAGTTTGGGTCGTGGATCGGAGGCGACCGCGACGGAAATCCTCACGTGACCGCCGAGATGACCTGGAAAACGATGCAGCGGCAAGCGAAAACAATTCTGGAGCTTCACCTCCGGGCGGTGGATGAGCTGTTTGTCGAACACAGCGAGTCGACGAGACTTATCGGCGGGAACGAAGAGTTGCTTCAATCGATTAGGGACGACCGTGTGTTGCTCGGAAAACCGGCACAGGTTCGCAGCGACGACGAACTCTACCGAGTGAAACTTGCATTCATCTATCGGCGCCTGCAATTCAGGATCGATTATCTCGAAGAGGATGCCTCGCATGCGGAATTGATGTATCATTCTTCGGCAGAAATGCTGAAGGACCTTTACATTCTCGACAGAAGTCTCCGGGCGCATAAAGGCGAACTGCAGGCCGATGGGTTGCTCAAAGACTTGATCCGCAACGTCGAGACGTTCGGATTCCATCTCGCGACACTCGACGTGCGGCAGCATCGGACCGTTCATCATGAAACGGTTTCGGAACTTTTCAAGCAAAGGAATCTCGATTATATCGCCCTGAGCAATGAGGCGCGCGCGGACTGCCTTACTGCAGAAATTCTAAAGCCGGGCGTTCCTTCATTTGACGAAACACGGCTGACTCAGATGACAGCGGAGACCCTCTCGACGTTCCGAAAAATAAAGAGGATACAGACCGAAATCGACGAGCATGCGATCAGATCCTATATCATCAGCATGACGGAATCGGCAGCGGACGTACTGGAAGTACTCTACCTGATGAAATGCACCGGACTTTGTTCGACTGCTCAGCGAGAAACCGTCAGCGCAATCGACATCGCGCCTCTCTTTGAAACGACTAAAGACCTTGATGCGGCGCCTGCAATTATGGAGTATCTTTATAAGAACGAAGCATACCGCCGTCATCTTGACAGCAGGAAACGCCGGCAGGAAATCATGATCGGGTACTCCGATAGTGCCAAAGAAGGGGGCATTGTCAGCTCGCATTGGTCTCTCTATAAAGCCCAGCGGCTCCTGACGAAAGTCTCCCAGCTTGCAGACGTGGATTGGTTCTTTTTTCACGGGCGGGGCGGAACGGTCGGCAGGGGAGGCGGTCCGGAATACGAGGCGATCCTTTCCCAGCCCGCGCATTCGCTCAACGCAAAGATCAAGATTACGGAACAAGGCGAAGTAATTTCTCTTAAGTATGCGCATCCGACAATCGCACAACGATCGCTCGAGCTTACGACATCGGCGATGCTCATCGCGAACATCCCGATGGCGCATTACGACCCGGTGTTCGATAAGAACAGAGACAACTGGTTCGGCGCGATGGACGAAATTTCACAGCACAGCTACGAGGATTACCGGTGCACCGTGTACGGCCGGCAGGAGTTTGTGAGTTATTTTGCCCAAGCAACGCCGATCGAGGAGATCACAAAAATGCAGATCGGCTCGCGTCCATCGCGCCGTGTCGCTACGGAGCGCATTGAGGACCTTCGCGCTATTCCCTGGGGTTTCGGATGGATGCAGAGCCGTCACGTGCTGCCCGGCTGGCTGGGGGCGGGAGAAGGTCTGCGGAAATTCATATACGGCCGCGCCGCTGCGCCGAACCGAAAACGGCTTGTGTTGGTCCGGCAAATGTACCAACAGTGGCAAACATTTCGCTCGCTCATCGACAACATGCAGATGATACTTGCGAAAGCGGATTTTACGATCGCAAAAGAATATGCGTTGCTTGTTCAGCCGAAAGAAATGGGGAAGAAAATATTCAACGAGCTGAAAAGGCATTTCGACCTCACGCGCGAGATGATCCTCCTTGTCACCAATCAAAAGGAAATTCTCGACAACAATGAGATGCTTCAGCGATCGATCGAACTCCGCAACCCCTACGTCGACCCGTTAAGCTACATTCAAATTGAACTCCTGCATCGGATTCACGAAGATGAGCTTACACAGTCTGCACAGAATGATCTGGAAGAAACGATCTTCCTGAGCATCAACGGAATCGCGGCCGGTCTGAGAAATACGGGATGAAAAAGTACGCCGACGATTTCAAAGGACTTTTCATTCTCTTCTTGATATTCCTAGCGGTCAATAACTCTGCCTTGGCGGCAGATGGAGAAAGAAAAATGGAAATGAAAGTGAGCAGTCAAGCTTTTAAAGAGGGGGAACTAATTCCCGCGAAGTATACATGCGATGGCGAGAACATTTCCCCGCAAGTTGCATGGACCGGCGCACCGGACTCGACAAAAAGCTTTGCGCTTATCTGCGACGACCCCGATGCGCCGCGTGGAGTGTGGGTGCACTGGGTGCTGTTCAATCTTCCGGCAGATGCGAAATCGCTTCCTGAAAACGTATCACGCAGATCCACGCTCAACAATGGCGGGCGACAAGGAATGAACGATTCCCATGAACTCGGCTACGATGGTCCCTGCCCTCCGGGGGGAACTCATCGGTACTATTTTAAACTTTACGCCCTGGACGCCGTATTGTCTTTGGAAAGCGGGGCGACGAAAGCTCAGCTTTTGAAAGCGATGGAGGGGCACGTTCTCAGCGAAGGGCAATTGATGGGCAGGTACACAAGGGCAAAATGAGCTTGGATCTACATTTCACGATGCACGAAATTGCCGGAGACGACAAAAGAGCGAAATGAAACGGAAAAATATTTCGAGCGGAACGCCATGGGAGCCGATCGTCGGCTATTCGAGAGCGGTGAAGGTTGGGAAAGCAGTATTTATTTCGGGAACAACTGCAACCGACGCGGAGGGAAAAATTGTCGGCATCGGTGATCCGTATAAGCAGACCGTGCAGGCGATCAAGAACATTCAGACCGCTCTAAAACAAGCCGGTGGAAGTTTGAAGGATGTTGTGCGAACGCGAATGTTCGTCGTCAATATCGAGGATTGGGAAAAAATCGGAAAAGCTCACGGCGAATTTTTTAAAGATATTCGCCCGGCGGCAAGCATGATCGAGGTGAAGAAACTCATGGCTCCCGAGATGATGATCGAGATCGAGGCCGATGCAATTCTTCAGAAGAAAAAGAAAACATGAAACAGCGATGCGCGTGGTGCGGAACCGACCCGCTTTACATAGAATATCACGATAAAGAATGGGGAAGGCCGGTTCACGACGACATGAAGCTGTTCGAGATGCTTATCCTGGAAGGCGCGCAGGCGGGATTAAGCTGGATTACAATTTTGCGGAAGCGGGAGAACTATCGAAAAGCGTTCGATAAATTCGACGCAAAAAAGATCGCGCGCTATGATAAGAAGAAAGTCAAAGCCCTTCTCTCGAACGAAGGGATTGTGCGCAACAGGTTGAAAATCGCAGCGACAATCCGAAATGCACAGGCGTTCATCGCTACGCAGAAGGAGTTCGGCAGTTTCGACGCGTATATCTGGCAATTTATCGGAGGCAAGCCGAAAAAGAACAGGCCAAAGAGTCTCAAGGAGATCCGTCCAAGAACGGCGGAGTCTGACGCGATGAGCAAAGATTTAAAAAATCGTGGATTTACGTTCGTCGGTTCGACGATCTGTTACGCATTCATGCAAGCGGTCGGCATGGTCGACGACCATACGACAAATTGTTTTCGTAAAAAACACACCACTTAACTAAATAAAAAAAGATTATGAACAATCTCATCAAAGGAAAAGCATTCGTGCTGGGGAACGACATCGACACCGATCAGATCATCCCGGCGGCGCATCTGGTCTATAAACTTGACGATCCGGAAGAGAAGAAAAACTACGGAAAATTTGCACTTTCCGGGGTTCCAATCGAAGCATCGGGCCTTCCCTCGGGGAATATCCCGTTCATCTCGGAAGGGAGCTGGCAGTCGCAATACAAGATCATCGTGGGAGGGAAAAACTTCGGATGCGGTTCTTCCCGCGAGCATGCGCCCGTAGCGCTCAACATCGCCGGCATCGAAGCTGTGGTCGCCGAATCGTATGCACGGATCTTTTACCGGAATGCCATCGACGGCGGGTTTGTTGCTCCGTTTGAAACCAGCAAACATCTTTATCAAGAGATCAAAACCGGAGACGAGCTTTCGCTCGACACAACAAAAGGAATATTGACCAACACAACCCGGCAAGTAGTCTATCAATTAAACCCACTCGGAGACATTGAGGGGATACTTCGCGCCGGAGGAATTTTTTCGTATGCACGACAATCAGGCATGCTGAAGGAGCGCTAACGTGGAACAGAAAAAAGAGAAAACATTCGTAGCCAACGAAGAGGCTTCGACGCGCGGGGAAAAAATAAGCCTTAATCGGGCCATCGCGATTATCGGGGCGGGGAACATGGGAACGTCACTTCTTCGCGGGATTCTCAACGCAAAACTTGCCCCGCATGAAAAAATTATTGTGAGCGGAACTCACTCCGCAAAGATCGAGAAGCTGGGGTCGAAGTGGAAAATCGAGTATACGCTCGACAACGTCCATGCAGTGCAATTTGCGGATATCGTGATGCTCTGTGTAAAGCCTTACACGCTCGGGCATGTGCTCGATGAGATCAAGAAAACGTTGCGGGAAGAACAGCTGATCATCTCGATCGCGGCGGGCGTCACAATCGATTCGATGTTAGGGAGGATCGGCAAGAAAAACCCTGTAGTTCGCGCGATGCCGAACATTGCCTCGACTGTGGATGAAGGTGCAACGGCGGTGGCATTTGGAAATTTTGTCACCGAGGAACACCAGCGGATAGCAATTTCAATTTTTGAAGCAGTCGGCGAAGTAGTGGTTGTCGAAGAATCGCAGCTGGACGCCGTCACCGGGCTCAGCGGAAGCGGTCCCGCCTACATTTACATGGTGATCGAAGCGCTCATCGACGGAGGAGTGAAAATGGGATTGCCGCGTGACGTTGCAACGAAGCTTGCCATTCAAACCGTGCTCGGTTCCGCAAAATTGGTCAAAGAATCAAATCTCCACCCGGCCATTCTCCGCGACCAGGTGACAACGCCTGGAGGAACGGCGATCAATGCCGTTCACGAACTTGAGTCGCATGGACTTCGCTCGATGCTCATCAACGCCGTCGCGACAGCGACGAAGAGGTCGAAGGAATTGAGCGAGATGATGAATAAGTAGAATAATGCATTTTCGATTTCAGAGATTTTGATCGAGCCTCATTTCGAGGGCCCTCAGCAGCTGCAAGTATTGGCGAATAAATGACAGCTGCGTCTGGGCTAATGTTTCATCTTTCTCTTTCTGCTGAACTGCCACAGTAAGAATTCGACCGATATCCCCAACAACATTCTCCACAGCTTGCTCAAGATTATCTTGGATGTGTCTTTGGTTATTGTCGAGCAGAGAGACAAGGCCGGAGAGTACGCGCCCGCAATTTAACATTATTCTTTCGGCTACTTTATCTTTCAGATGTCTGAGGATTCTCCGCCGAACCAGGCCGCGTGGGAGAAATCTGGCAGAAATTTCCAACATATCGATCTCTATAAACAAAGGATCGTCCTTCACCTTGTAGGAAAGGGTTTCGTTTAACGGAAGCACCTCCGCAGCCGGAAAGGTGCTTAGAGCAATATCAAACAACCGGGCCGAATGTTGAACCAACTGTTCTACCGCTTTATTGATCTCCGCACATGTGTGTTGTGAGATGGTCTGCAAGCGACCAACTAATTCTCGTTCAAGCGGAGGCCTCCATTTCTCAAAATCTTCAATCAATATTGTCATGAGTTCCTTTTCTACCGCAGGCAACAATTCCCGACTTGAAAGTTCGCGGCGTTCTGTCACTCGTTCAGAAAGAACATTTTGTAATTTGATGTTTTCCTCTCTTTGCATCGTCTCCACCCGCTCTGACAGCCAACGGCGTAATGCCGCTATTTCGCCATCCATAATATAGATATGGCGCTCACGATCATTGTTAATTGAGTTCATAAACTGATTGAACAAACGAATTTTCTCCTGCAAATCGCGCAACGGCATTTCAACGGCTTTCAGGCGAAGCTCGCCGCTGAACTGTAGCTCGCCGATGAGACGGTGAACCCGTTTTTGCGAGCCGCGGAGAAGGTGTTCTAGTTTGTCTTTGCCGAGAAACGATTGGATCGCCCTCTTCAGGTTCTCGAGTGACGCCGCATGTGAAGAATTATTCACGCCAGCGACCGAATCTTTTAATGTAGCAAGGGCAGAGACCGGAATCAGGTCGACCTCGTCTCCGGTTTTTTGCATCAGCGTTTTTTTTGTATACGCAAGAGCTTCTGCAAGGTCGGCTTGCGACATGGTGTCAATTTTATTGAGCAGAAAAAAAACCTTGTTCACGCCGGTGAAAAGCTCGTCGAAAAATTCGTATTCCACCTGTGTTATTGGCGGATCCGCGGCAAGAACGACGACTGCCGCGTCTATGTGGGGAAGGAACTCTTTCGTTGTAATTGTATTATGGATCGAGACCGATCCGATACCAGGCGTGTCAACCAAGACGATTCCATCTTGCAAGAATGAGGATGGGTACGAAATTTCGACAAACTTTACACCTTTTTTATTGTTCGGATTGCTCTGCTCGGATATGTACTCATACAATCGTTCCGTATCGACTACATAGCGGCGATTATCCTCGAAAATAACGGATGCGTTCTTTATTTCGCCGAATCGGATTAGGGTAATGACAGATGTAAGAGGCAGGATTCCCGAAGGGAGTAATTTCTCGCCAAGGAGCGCATTGATAAGAGTGGTTTTGCCGCGTTTAAACTGACCGAGTACTACAAGATAAAAGAGATTCTCTTCGAGCTTCTTGATCTCCTCTTCAATGTGTGAAATGACTGCCGGCGAAGCATCCTCGGGAACAAAAGAATGAAGCTCCTTCAGAATATCGATGACATGATCTTTTTGGTCCATCGCATGATATCAGAAAAATTTTTTTATTTCACCGGGGCCACAAATCCCCTTAGAACTCGCGTCAATCCCATTTTAGTCGTTTGAGATACCGGGCATTTCCACAAAGCACGAATTGTTTCTTCGGCGTCGTAGGAAATGCGGCGGAGCGAAATCTCTTGATTCTCCATTATCGCGTAACAAGCTTGACCTCCGTCGCGCGCGAGGCCGACGCTTCCGGGATTGATCACCGAAATACCGCCGATGTTTTTCTTAAACTGCACATGCGTATGCCCGAGGAGGACGACCTGATCGGTCAGATTTTCGACGGCCTTATCGATTTCCGCTTCTTGCAGATAGGTAAACAAATTTCCCTCCGGTGTCGCGTGGGCAAGAAGGATCGATCGGTCGTCAATTGTCATGCGGTGAAGAGGGCGTAATGAGCGAAGGAATTGGACGTCGGTTCCGGCGAGAATCGATTTATGCCACGCGCGGGTTTCTTCCGAGAATTGTTTAAAATCTCCACGGCATCCGCAATCGACGTCGTAGGCTATCGCATTGTCATGATTGCCGATGACGCCGTAAGTCATCTTTTCCCTCAGGAAAGAAATGCATTCGGCGGGAAAGGGGCCGTAGTCGACAACATCTCCAAGAAAAATACAAGCGTCAAAATTGCCCACGGTTTGAATCACCGCTTCGAGGGCGGGAAGATTGCCGTGAATGTCGGAGAGGATAAGAGTTCTCATTTCACCCGGCCCCTGAGAATAACATTGACTTTGATTATTTTCTCCAACGGAATATAGTGCATCTCTCTCGCATCAAAATAATTCAACACAAGAAGTCCATCGATAACTTCGTCGATGATGGAGAGCGATTTGGCCTGCTCAATCGCCGGCTCTATGTCGATAACCATCGATCCGAACATTTGCGATTCTTTTTGATTAACGACTGCACATTTGCCTTTGTGGAGCGATAAGATGTGTTCAAGTTCGTTCATAACAACCCGTTTGTTTGGGAAAAATGTATGGTGTGCAATAAAAGATCTTTTGCAATGGTCAGTTTTTGCAGGTCGGTTTCGAGTACGCCCATCATTTCTTCGGGAGAAAATTGATCTGAGCCGTCTCGCCATTGGAAATAATTGTTAAAAAATCTTTTTCCGAATTCGCGCGCTTGGTGTTTAAGCTCGGGAAGAGGAAACAGAACTTCGCGGATTTCGATCATTGTCACCATTGCCAGCTTGTCGGCAATGCTATATGCATCAAAGCAGCTTTTTTTAAGCGCGCTGCCGATCGTCATTTCTTCTTCTTCGATATGGCGGCGAGATGAAAATCGTCGTATAGTATCGAAAATACGGCTGCATTCACTTAATGCGTCGGGATTTTTTCTTCGACTTGCGACGGAAGAGATGTTGTTCAATGCACATTCTATTTCTTCGATCTCTCGTTGCAGCGCGGTTTTCACGGCTCTTCAACCTTTCGGTGAAAGGCCCGTTCAACCGCGTGGATGACCTGTAAGTCGCGTTCAATTCGATCAAGACGATCTTTCGAGAGAACGGAACTATTGTCCGCTTCGTCGGCTGCCGCATGAAAAGCATGTTCGATATTCGATCGTACCGCGGCGCGTAATTTTTCATTTGGCGCCAGAGCCTCCTGATGGGCATAGAGAATGTCGACTTTGATGTCGGCAAGGAGAATAAGCGCCTCTAATCGGACGTCATTGAGGATGATGCGAATTGCCTGTTCGGGAAGTTGGCTCTGCTCGGCGCGTTCGGGCAATCTATCAATAATGTCGTAGACGGCGCCGAGGTTCTTCATCATAGAATGGCTTCCCCGGTTTTCCGCTACCCCAATTAACGTTCGAAGATTATCGAGAATGGACTTCCGCGTTGTTTCGAATTCATCATTCATGGTTTACTCCTCTGCCATGCAAGTAGTAACGCGAACAATACATTCATAGACTTATAAGATTAAATAAAAAAATTGCACCGTTGCCGCGGGAACTCAGAAGAGACAAGGGCATTCCGTAGATGAGACAGGAGCCCTTGTTCTATTCTCGATCCCTAAGCGTAACACCGATTAAAAGTGTTCCCGCAATGACCGGGCAATATACAAGCCGGTCAGCGATGCTCAATGTCTTTTCACTGAGCGTACATTAAGAATCCCGTTCCTAACGCCATCACCGACGCTGCAAAAGCGAACGCCGCAACAGGAGAAATCGTCGCCCATAATAGCCCGACGATAATGCTTGATCCGAAATCTCCAAGTCCGTTTACCGTTCCAAGCACTCCCATTCCAATGCCCCGCGTCTCTGTCGAGATGAAATCGGCCGTCATCGCACTCTCGAGCGTGTCTTCTGAGGCAATAAAAATTCCCGCTGATCCGAAAAGCGTGAAAAGGCATACCAGATTTGTGCAGTTAAAAATAAATGCTGCTGCAAAACCTGCAATGGTGATCGTGCCAAGGGCATACCCCCCAATAAGAATTGCTTTTCTTCCTACATGGTCGCTGAGCGCGCCGATAGGATATGCGGCTCCTGCGTACGTAACATTCCGGACGACGTACATCAGACCGGCCAGCTGCGCGGCCTTCATGATCCCGTATTTAGGCTGAAGTATCGTTGTTGCGGCGAGGATGAGAAATGTCGGGGCAAAATCTCCTAGACCGAATACTCCAACGCCGATGAGAAAAGCTTTAAATCGCCGTGGAAAATTTTGAACTGTTCCCCAGAATTGTAAACGAGGGTTTCCGGCACGTGGCGTTTCGATGACCGTTACGTAAAATACGATCGCCGAAAGGATGCCGGGAAGAAGCGTCATCAGAAAAATATTTCTGAACGGCCGAGAGGGGGCAATGGAAACCGTCTCTCGCCATACCGAGAAAAGCCAGACACCAAGGAGAGGGCCAATGATTGCTCCGAGCGTATCACCGGCACGATGAATGCCAAACGCTTTACCTCTCGCAGAAACGTCAACCGAATCGGCGAGCATTGCGTCGCGGATCGGTCCGCGAAAACCGCGTCCAACCCAGCCCACAATACGAGCGATCAACACAAGAACCCACGTCGACGCAAACGCGAACGCTGCCATTGCAATACCCGTTAGAAAGTATCCGGCGGTTGCGAAGGTTTTCCGGCGACCGAGTCGGTCGGAAATCCATCCGCTCCACAGTTTAACGAAACTTGACAGCGCATCCGCAGTACCTTCGATGAAACCGAGCGCCGACGGGGGCGCGCCGATCACCGTGAGAAATCCCGGTAATACTGCAGTTGCCATCTCATGGGATGCATCGGAGAGAAAGCTCGTGATCCCCATGCCGATGACATTGCGATTGAGCCAGTTTTGTGCGGAGCTCGAACCAACGGCGTTTGTTTTCTGCTCTCCGGTCATTTCATTGTTGGAAATGAATAATGGTTGACGCGCAAGTTTGTCCTGCTCCCTTTCGGAATTTCAATAACGGCTCGAACAACGTCGGGAGCGGATTCTCCGATCGGCAAATCCTTCAAGTTCATTCTTTTAGCGCCTTCATAAACGAAAAAACTCCTACACGTCTGCGTTCGCTTCTGTGTAGGAGTCATTAATTCCTGCTACGCTGGAATAATTTTTGGCGAACTCCATCGCCGTAAGATTGTATGAAGAATCTATGGCATTGTCAAGTCAGTTGGGGGTGAATCAATTTGACTAATACAGAAATGAACCGGACACTTTTCTCTTTAAGTACGTCAAAAGCCTTCACATTGGACTGGCCAAAAGGTTCGAGTGTCCGGTTCATTCTCAAACTGAGACACTACCAGTCAGTTGAATAAAGGGGGCTGATACAGTTCGCAAGGATTAGCGTCCTCTGTGGCTGAGGAAAACCGCGATAGACGCAAAGGCGCATCGTCTAACATATTTAGCGAATGTAGAAGTTCCACGCCTGCTTAGAAATCATTGCTACCGAACGAAGAAAATACTCGATTTCATCATCCTTCAGCCGTCTTCTCTGCAAAAGCCGTTGCGCGTTCCGCACGTTTGTTCCTTACAGAAGTCCGGTCAATTGCTCTTTCGCGGATAGACTCATATCCGCCGTTAATTCCTTTGGGCGAAAATACGATCTGCCATAATTGATTATGGCGGGAGCGGAAAGAACCGGCGCTTGAGAGAAGATAGTACTTCCACATTCTGAAAAAGCGCTCGTCGTATTGCGATGCAAGCCCCTTCCAATTTTTCTCAAAGTTTTGATGCCACGCCATCAGCGTCTTGTCGTAAAAAGCGCTGAAGTTGTGCCAGTCTTCCATGACAAACATCCCCTCACTCGCTCTTGCTATTTGATCGATTGATGGAATGAGGCTGTTTGGAAAGATATACTCAGCGATCCACGGATCGGTGGCGTATCGCGTTGCGTTGCCTCCGATGGTGTGGAGCAGGAAAAGCCCATCGTCGTGCAAATGGTCTCGCACAACCTTCATGAAGGTACGATAATTCTTGGCTCCCACATGCTCGAACATCCCGATCGAAACGATACGGTCGAATGTAGAGTCCAGATCGCGGTAATCCTGCAGTTTAATAATAACGGGAAGTCCTGCGCACACATCCTTTGCCATGGTTGCTTGTTCCGCGGACACGGTAATACCAAGCACGTTTGCGCTATAATTCTCGGCTGCATATTTTGCAAAACCTCCCCAACCGCAGCCGATGTCGAGCACCGTCATGCCCGGTTCCAAAGCCAGTTTGCGGCAGATCAATTCCAATTTTGCCTCTTGTGCCTCGTCAAGCGTGGAAGCATGTTGCCAGTAGCCGCACGAATATACCATTCTCGCGTCCAGCATCGACCGAAATAAGTTGTTGCCGATGTCGTAATGCCGTGTTCCAATGATAAACGCTCTTGACGGTTTTTGAAGATTCACGAGTCTCGCGGAGAGAACGTCAAATACTGATCGCCAATTATGTTCTACATAGCGCTCAAGATTTGCGCGCAAAATGCGCGAAAAGAACTCATCAAGTTGTTCGACATCCCACCAGCCGTCTACATACGACTCCCCAAGTCCAAGGGATCCGCGCGCGAGAACGCGGGAATAGAACGCTTGGTTTATGACGTTGATATCCCATAACTGAGGACCGTCGATAGTAATCCCCGCACTATTCAAATACTTTTCGATTTTTTGCTTTTGTCTATTCATATACTACAAAATACGTTTGCGGGTAGGCTCAAACTACCCGGTACGCGAATTCAACGATCGGTGCCAAATATCTTGCGGTAGAGATCTTCCCCGTAACTGGTTTGTAATGGTTCGCCTTCAATGATCTTAAAAGTTCGCCGTCCGTCCGGTTGCCTTTCTGCGCGCAAAAAGAGGGCGTTTTCCATTTTTTGGTCGTACAAACCGTGGGCAAATTCATACATGTGCGTGACAAAGAGAACCGTGATTTTTTTTTCTGACAATGCACGGATGATCTGCGTCGCAATCTCCGAGCCTTCTCTTTCGTTCGTCGCGGCGAACGATTCATTAAACAAGACCATTGAATGTGACACAATGTTCTCCACGATATCGCTCATTCTACCGAGCTCTTCGTCGAACTTTCCGCTTTCCATCGCCGCATCTTCTTCCCGTTTGTAATGCGTGAAAATACGGCAGCAAACGCTGGAGGAAAAAGATTCAGCAGGCACAAACATACCGCATTGCATCATCAATTGGGCCACACCGAGGCTCCGCAAAAAAGTAGATTTACCGCCTTGGTTGGCGCCCGTGATGATCACGATGTTCTTACCGTCTGCACTGATCTCGTTACCCACAACCCTTTCTTTTACGTTCAAAGCGAGACAAACTTCGTATAAACCCTTGCAGTCAAGATGGCGTGTGTCGGCAGTTGCGGGCAGCGGGAACGAGACAGGTTCTCCCTTTTTGTTCAGTTGTTCATATAAATTCAGACAACTGATGTAAAAGGCTAATTCTGTCCGCAACATTCTAAAAAAACTGAGAATATGGTCTGCAGACTGTGCAAGCGCATTGGCAACGAGATTAATTCCACGGTCTTTTAATTCCGATAACGCCCTGGCCCCGGCTTCATCGCGAGGATGAAGATTAAAAGCGTAGACGGCCGGTTTATCGCCGAAAATTCGCTCGATCCAACCCTGCTTTCGACGATACGCCTTACGAAGCATATAGTCGGTACCTTTATTACCCTTTCCCAGTTCAGAGCTGATTAAAACTCCATCTCGGAATTCCAATTGTTTTAAATGCTTCTCTAATCCGGCAAAATATTCGTCATTAAGTTCTTTCTTGAGCATCGCAAAAAGCAAGGTAAAACCCTCCGACCGAAATTTTTCGGACTGTTCGTCGGCAACATTCCGCAACAATTTCAGCATATCGAGAAACATGTGCAGTACTGCCGTCGAGCCATGGAGCACCAAACTTGGATATCGACTCGAATATCCCCAACTCTTTCGCTGCTTTTCAAGCGATTCTACTGCGATGTCGTAAATCTTCTTGACCACGGAAGGGTTCGCCATACAATCTTTGAGAATTTCCTGTCGATACCGAATCGCACCGATATCGCTTAAGCCGGACATGACCGTCTTCTGTGCAATTTCGAATAGAAACTTGTCATCGTTGGACATTGCGTTAAACAGTGTGCTCAGTTCAAGATCCTGCACCAATGCTTGTTCGTTCGGTAGTGATTTCTGCTGAAGGTCGACATCGCGATCCCTAAACATGAGAAATGCCTTCATGATTTAATGCGTTCCCTCAAATAATCGTATGTGATCCGGTATTTTTCCGCGATTGATCTTGCATACGCGAGACCATCAGCGGGCTTCCTCACGACTTTAAAGGTGCGCTGCGCCGGGTTTTCGGGAACGACCGAGCTCACCATGCTCACAGTTTTCTTGCTTAACGATGCGAGCTCGTCTATGAACGTCACGCAAACGCACAGCACATCCAAGTGCATTATTTTTTTGAGGATTTGTTTGCTTAAAAAAATCGCGTCCTTGAGCGTTGTCGAAGTAAAGATCTCATTCATAATGATGATGCTATTGGGCGTGGCCTGGTCGAGAATAGCGTGAATTCTGACCAGGTCATTTTCCAGTTTGCCACGCAGCGTTTCGATATGTTCTTCCTTTTCAAAATGCGTGAAGAGCAGGTCGAAGAGAAATAGTTGCGCCTCTCTCCCCGGGACGGGACAGCCGAGGCTCGCCAGATAATGAAGTTGACCAAAAGTGCGGGCGAAAGTCGTTTTTCCCCCTTGGTTTGGACCGGATACAACAAAGATGCGCTCGTTATTTTTCAGATAAAAATCGTTGCACACCACGGGTGAATTTTCCTCGGTGAGTTTATAGGCCAGCGCCAAGTCAAAACCTTCATCAACAGATACTGCCTTGTTTGTTCCGGAGATTTTCGGATAGCAAAATTTCAACCCCTCCTGCTTGAGCGTCGCGATATAGTCCAGATAGGCGATGTAAAATTGCAGCTCCCTGTCGACAACACGTATCGTTTCGTCTAGGTATGTGTCATTGTTGTTACAATAATTTTCAAGTCTTGAGAATATGTCAGAGTACAATTGGGCAACAAAACCCAGAACCTTTTCCTCTACATAGTTCATGTCCGGCGGGTCGGCAAATTGAACCCGATAATCTTTTACGGCGCCTTGTTTGAATTTCTCGAATATCTCTTCCACCTCGGCGCTGTAATCGATCTCAGATTCATATTTACAAACTTTGAAGCCGTTTCCCTTAATGAGCACAGAATACCGTATGGCGGACAAATCGGCTTTGAGCTTTTCTGTTTCCGCTGAAAGGGATGTAAACCGAATGGATGAAGTATAGCTTGTCAAATAGTCGCGCAGGGCCAATAATCCATGGGAGGTAAGACGAGCAGACGTTAAATCGTGCGTCAAGCTGTCGACGGCGCTGCAATAGATCTCCACCGCGTCGAAGAACCACCGCTCCTTCTGGTATTTGTAGCGAAGCTCGTTTGCCAAGGCGAGATGACTGCGCATCGTCCTCATTTTTTGAGCGAATGATGATATACGTTCGACCACCGTGTTATTTTCAAGGTCTCGCATTATTTCATGACGATATTCGATCGTGGCGATATCGTTCAACGGGGTGTAAAAAAGCGGCTTCAAATTATATTCTTCTTTACCCGCTGTGACGGCGTCTATAATCTGATCAAGGTTTAAATCGCCAAAGAATGCGGGCATTTCAGACTCTGCTGCTTTGATGTCATCATTATTTTTTAAAAAAAGTATGCTGTGAAAAGCCATCGTCAATCCGCGAGTATAAAATACAAAACTCCTGTACCTCCATCCGGCAAGTTACCGGACTTCGGCGCAGGAGTTATTAATTCCGATCAGATTGGAATGTTTTTTAGGCGAACTCCATCGCCCTTAAAAAGATACCGCGATTTGTTCGAAAAATCAAACCTCGGTTACACCTGCCTATAGTTTCCGCCTCACTCAATTTATCCAATTAAGAGAGAGAAGAATGATGAGCGTCGTAAGCATATACGCAGCGTACACATTAACTTTCCCTGAATGCAAGAGGGCCAACTTCCGTGAAAATTGTTGGAGACCGTTTGCGATGGGATAGAAAAACCATCGTTCGAGGATATGTGTTTCTTCGTGTTCTTGTATGAGCGCTGTGCGAAAATGGCTTTCCACTGCGTGCCGCGTTTCTTGTGCAACGGAAGGGTGAAAGATACCGGAGAAAATAACGCGAACAGGGTTTGAAAAGCCGGTTGCAGAATAGGTCATATTCGAGGTCAAAGTCCGGAGCCCACCCATCCATGTGGCCGCTCTTCGTCGCTGCCTTTTTTTTGTCATTGCCCGAACGAAAAGAAATGTCCCTCCGACGAGCACAATGAGCATAACAAATGTGTAGGAGGGAGCCATTGCAAATACGACAGGATTTCGTTGGAGGCCGCGATGCATAATGACCAGTCCTCGCCCCGGAAGGACTTCCTGACCTACCTGTGCGCCAATATTTTGGAAATCCCGCATGAAAGAACCGCTGAATTTCTCATTTCCTTGAGGAGCTGAAAAAAAAGGAGGGACGAGTTCATCAATTGCATGATAACGAGTCAATGGAGAAACCATTGAGTCGATTGCAGGGATACAATAAGTGGGAAGGATGCCTAATCCTAGGCAAATTATTGCGAGCAGAGCGTGCGCCATTTTGGACGACCTCCCGGGATCGACAGCGTTCTTTGCGTTTTCCGAGCGGGAAGGGCCGAGGAACGACATTGCGAAAGCTTTCACAAAGCAGGTGACGGCAAGAGCTGCGGTAAGAGCAAGCAAAGCGCCACACAGCACGAATTCTATTTTCAATCCCCTTGACGAAAGTGTGAAGCTTTGCAGGAATGATTGAAGGGTCAGCCACTCGCTGACAAACCCGTTGAACGGAGGCAGTGCAGCGATGGAAAGTGCACCGACGAGAAACGCGCCGGAAGTCCATGGCATGCCGTGAATGAGACCGCCGAGACGATTCATATCGCGAGTTTTTGCTTGCGCATCGACGGTTCCCGAGGTAAGAAACAAAAGCCCCTTATACATTGAATGATTGGTCATGTGATAGAATGCGGCGATGAACGCGATGCCGGCAAGCGATGGCACCCCTTCCGTCATAAAGACGAACCCGGCTCCTATCCCTGCTATGACGATTCCCATATTTTCAATCGAGCTGTGAGCCAACATTTTCTTGAGATCGTTCTCCTTCGTAGCGTAGAGGATTCCCATCACTGCAGAGAGCGTCCCGAACGCCAGGACAATCATTCCTTGTGCGCTGTGACTCACGGGAAGCAAATCCATATTGACTCTCACGATACCGTAAATACCGAGGTTCAAGATAACGGCAGATAGAAGTGCCGAAACGTTGGCGGGGGCGGCAGGATGTGCCCGAGGCAGCCACACATTGACCGGGGCCAAACCGGCTTTCACGCCGAAACCGAAAAATGACAGTAAGAAAACAGCCCATCGAGCCGTATCGGTGAGCACGTGTTGGGCAGACCGAATTGCCGAGAACTCAAAGCTGCCTGCTGCCGCACCGAGAATCAGGAAACCAAAGGCCGCAGAAATCGTCCCGGCTTCGCTCATTGCGAGCATGATGTACGCCGCTCTCGAATTCTCTTCGACTTCGTGATCGTAGTTCACCAACAAGTAGGAGAAAATAGTCATCGTCTCCCATGCGACAAGGAACGACACGATATCCCCCGAAAGAAGAGTGAACACAATCGAAGCGAAGAGCAAATGATAGAATACACTGAACGCCCGAACGCCGTAGTCTCCTCGATGGCGTTTCATATAGTCAAAAGAGTACAACGACACTGCAAAGAATACGATAGCGGTAATGAGAATAAACCACGATGCTAGGGGGTCGACGTGCAGGATCATGGCGCCGAGGAATGGGACGCCCCAAAAAGGGGAGTCGTGTACATTTCCCGACAGGAACCCTACCACAGACCAGATAATCAGCACCGATGCAGCTACGATAGCAATGCCGGCCATTGAACGGATTTGCAACCGGTCGGGCGCAAGCAGGGCAATAACGCTTCCTGCCACGCACAGAAGAAAAAATAAAGAAAGGAGTATGCTATTGTCCCACATGATCTAATCCTGTTGGTTTCGCTTCAAATTCGGAAGTGTGTTGATCCCTACCTGTTGCTACGTTCAATGCATGAAGAATGGCTGCGGGAGGAGGCGGACATCCGGCAACTTCGACATTGACTGGAATCAGGTCCGCGACGCCGGCGCTCGACGTAAAACTTGGTCCAAATACTCCACCCATCAGTGCGCATGCGCCGATAGCCACAACCTTCCGAGGTTCGGGGATTCCCTCGTACGCGCGAAGCAGCGGAAGACGCATGTTATCGGTGACCGGGCCGACAACCAATAGTACATCGGCATGTCTAGGTGTCGGAGTGACAAAATATCCCAGGCGATGAAAATTATAGTACGGTTTTGAAAGCTGTTTCAATTCGCTCAAGCATGCGCCGCAATCGCCGGAATCAACGACCAGGACACTGATAGAATGACGGAAAGCTAATCGGTTTTCTTTCCATGGAGAATTTGTCGTGTTAATTTTTTTCGCCCACTCGTAGTCCGTTGTCCACGGCAAGGCAACATCGGCCGGTCTTGCACAATGGAAACAATGGACGCATCTCCGGAAATCGACTGAAACTCCGCTTGCCGTTTCTTCAATGGCGCTTGTGGGGCAGCCGAAATTGATCACGTTATTTCTTAATGCAGTATCGCTCGGTCTTCCTGGCGTCATGCCGTCGGAAGAGTCGATTCGATCTGGATAGTGTGTCGTCTTGACGCGCGATAGCATTCCTTTTGTTGCCCAGGGGCTCATAATGATGGTCTCCTATCTATCGCATTCAGCATTTGACAGGCCAAAAGTGGCCATGATGATCGGAAAATCCTGGAACGCAAAATTCTCCGCTGCCGCATGGAACCCGAGCCAGTTCGTGAAGGAAGGCGGAGTAATTCTGTAGCGGAGCACCGTTCCATTTTTATCAATTCTTATCCAATGAAAGGACGCGCCTAGCGGCGCTTCCGACCACCCGAGCGCGGAACCTGAAACAAAACGTATTGCACCCGCTTTCACCGGGCCGTCCGGCATTTTTGCAGTAATCCTGCTGATGATCGTTCCCGAGGATTCGATTTCCTGCATGAGCACCCTCAACCGGGCGTATCCGTCGCCTTCTGATTCTTGCGGGACGGAAAGTTGGGGTGCTGTTGCATAGCCGCCATAGGGCAACGAAGTACGCAGATCTATAGGTACGCCGGAGGCGCGGGCAATAGGTCCAACCAAACCAAGGGAGCGAGCTTTTTCTTCTGTAACGATTCCCACTTCTTCAATTCGGTCAAGAAAGCTGCCGGACACTTTGAGCATGTCGAACAGCAGATTTAGTTCGCCGACTATTTGCGACAAACGCATCACGGCGCTTTTCACAGCATCATCGGAAATATCTTGCGGGAGACCGCCGATAACATTCATTCCGAAAAAATACCGATGCCCGGTGAGCGTGCACGTTAGTCTGAGTAGTTCCTCTTCGAGAACAGACATTTGGCTTGTGGCAACGGCGAGGCCGGTCGAACTGCATATCCCCGCAATTCCGGCAACGTGATGACGTATCCTTTCCAGTTCCGCAAGAAAAATGCGTAGCGCAGTTGCGCGCCATGGTACGGAAATGCTGCATAAACGTTCTACCGCATGGCAGAACGCAAGCGAATGAGCAAACGCCGATGTTCCTGCAAAGCGTTCAGCGAGGAGAAGAACATCGCTCACCGATTTGTTTTCCGCAATCTTCTCCACGCCTCTGTACTTGTAAAAAAAACGCGGTATCGTATGGAGAACGTCCTCCCCGACGGTTTCAAGAAGAAAATGTGCGGATTCGGCGAAATCTGAAAAGATCGGCCCGATCGGCATCAGGAACGACCCTTCAGCCTGTAAAATAGTTGCCGGCTGCCATCGTGAGTCTATTTGACGGTGAGGATATGGTTTATGCCCATCGAAAGACGGGCGCATGGGGTTCACCCCATCGGGCCACTCCTCGTGCAGGACAAATTCCCCCAGCCGTGGATGTCCTTTAAAGTTGATCCCCCATAAATCTTCAGCCTCCCGTTCATGCCAGTCGGCGGCATGAAATTGCCCCGTGAGACTCGGCAACGTGCGATCCCGTTCCGACATTGTCGTCAGGACATGAACGACTATACCGTCACCATAAAAAATGTAGCGGATTGGAAGGGACTCTTCAACGATCATCGTCGCAAAACTGTAATGCAGGTTATTAAATAACGCGCCGCATATCTCGGGAAGGCTTGAAAAGGTGCAGTTGATGACAAATTCTCCCCGGCTTTCGTCAGCGCTTACTGATGAAATTTTCTCTCCCATGCGGTCGACAAGATGTTGTGTCAGATGTGCTATCGCATTGTGGATTTGCATTCTATCATCTCCCTAATGAATTTGCGGCAAGCCTCAGCAAATCAAAAAGAGGGTTTGGTACAAAAAGCCCGAGCACGACCACGGGCACCACCGAAATCGCCAACGCAAAAGTCAGCGGACGGGGCAGGGTAGGGGCGTCGTTCGCGCCGACCGGTATCCCAAATACCATCCCGTTCAAATGCCGCATAATCGCAGCGAACGCGAGCACGACAAACACAACGAGAAGTCCCGCGGCGAGGTATTGCTCCGACGATATTCCCGCTTTGATGATTCCCAATTCGCTCAAAAAAACGACGAACGGGGGGGCGCCGGAAATGGCGAGTCCGCCCGCCAAAAGGATACCGCCCGCAAGAGGAGAAATTTTTGACAGCCCGCGTATATGAGAGATATCTTTCGCTTGCGTGAGAAACAATGCCGACCCTGTTGCAAAGAAACACATGGACTTCGTCAATGCATGACTAAGGATTTGAAAAGTCAGCCCATAGTTGGCGAGGGGGCCTCCGAACCCCGCGGCCACAAAAATGATTCCAACATGTTCAATAGTAGAAAACGCGAAGAGGCGTTTGTATTCTTTCACTTGAATAATAAGGATCGCGGCGGCGGCGACAGAAATCAGTCCGAAAACGATCAGCCATGTATGAACAACTTCAATCCCGGGCGCCGAAAGTAAAGGTAACAATTTGATGATCACGTACGGAGCGGTACATGTTTCAACAACGGAAAGAAGCGCAAGCACGGGGGAAGGCGCCTGGCTATAAGCATCGGGGAGCCATGTGTGGAGGGGAACAAGGCCGGCTTTTGTCCCGAAACCTACGATCATAAAAACAAATGCTGTTTTCACGATTATCGGCGGCATCCGGTCTGAAACACGCAGTAACTCGCTCCACGTAAAATCAATCCCGCCCGCAGTTTTCATCGCCCAGTACAGCATCAATACTCCAAAGAGCGCAAACGACGCACCGATACTTGTGAGGATCGCGTATTTCCAAGCAGCTTCAAGAGCCTCGGGCGTCTCTTCGAAGG
>DATJXA010000026.1:0-37940 GCA_035500675.1 Bacteroidota bacterium
GCTTATAAAATTTTCTGCAGGCATGAAAGATGCAGGGTCGTAAACCACAAGGTAACAAGACTATAAAAATGCTATTCATTTTCATCGTCGGATTTCTCTGGATTCTTCCGGCGAAGAGTATGTTCGCACAAGAGAGTGATAACGGGTTAACGGTCTTTGCCGCTGCTTCGCTCAGCGATGCATTTCATTCAATGGCAAAACATTTTGAGGAAAAAGATCCGGGCGGAAATATTGAATTCAATTTTGCCGGATCTCAACAGCTCGCTCAACAGATCGGCCAAGGTGCCCCTGTGGACATTTTCGCTTCGGCAAACATGAAACAGATGGCCGAAGCGATGAAGTCCGGCAGGATCGACAGCGCGTCGGTCAAAATTTTCGCGCACAACCGGCTCGTGGTGGTATTTCCCAAAGGACACAACGGACCGGTCCGTGCGCTAAACGATCTGACCGCACCGGGCCTCAAAATCGTGCTTGCTGACAAGGCCGTGCCGGTCGGGCAGTACGCGCTCGAATTTCTCGATCGATGCGACCGCAGCGCGTCTTTCAATCCGATGTTTAAAGACAGCGTGTTGCGCAACGTCGTTTCATACGAAGAAAATGTCAAGGCGGTGTTGAGTAAAGTTATGCTCGGCGAAGCGGACGCGGGGATCGTTTATTTCTCCGATGTGACGCAAAGCGCGTTAACGGAAGCTGGCATGATCGATATTCCCGACGATCTCAACGTGATAGCAAGTTATCCGATTGCAGTCATTAGCGATTCAAAACATTTGGCCCGAGCGAAAAAGTTCGCAGAGTATATCCTGTCCGACGAAGGTCAGCAAATTCTCGCCCAGTCGAGCCTTCTTCCCGTGAATACAACGCCTACCCCGCGGTGAACCAAATTCATCCTCCCACACACCCAGAATCGTCGACCAATACGAAGAACTCCGACCGGCCGGGAACGGCGGGTTGGCCGCTTGTTCTTGCAAGCCTCCCATTGATTCTTTTTCTTCTTCTCCCGCTCGTAGGGCTTCTGTTCAGAGTATCGTCGACAATGCTGTCGTCGAGCCTGAAGGAACGGCAGGTGATTGAAGCAATGAGTCTGAGCTTCAGCACGACGTTGACAACAGTGTGTCTGACCGTGTTGTTTGGGACTCCCGTTGCATACCTCCTTGCGAGGAAAAATTTTTTCGGTCGGACGCTCCTCGACGCGCTCATCGATATGCCATTGGTCCTTCCCCCCGCGGTCGCAGGCGTCGCGCTTCTTATCGCGTTTGGACGGCGTGGGTTTCTCGGCCCGATCCTCGGCGGGGCGGAGATCCCGTTTACACGGACTGCAGTCGTTCTTGCGCAATTATTTGTGGCATCGCCGTATTACATCAAATCGGCGGCATCAGGGTTCGCGAACATTAACCGGGAATTGGAACAAGCGGCTGCGGTCGACGGCGCGACCAGATCGCAGGCGTTCAGGACGATCATCGTGCCTCTTTCACTTCCATCGATCATCGGCGGTATCGTGATGACCTGGGCGCGGGCGCTCGGAGAGTTCGGTGCAACGATCATTTTTGCCGGCAACTTCCCGGGAAGGACTCAAACCATGCCATTGGCAATTTACATTGGCTTTGAGATCGATCTCCAGATCGCCCTCGTATTGGCGGTCATTCTTCTCTCAATTTCATTCCTTGTTCTCGCCATTGTGAAGGGAGTGCTGGGACGGCAATTGAGCCCGTTGTAATCGGAAGCAATTTTAGACGCGCAACGTCCGAGAAATGTCTAGCCGATAACTTTCCATCCCTATTTTCGTATGACTATGTAGATGAATGAAAGATCTCAGATATGAGCCCTGAATCGAACAAACACACCAACGAACCGCGCCTCCGCGATACTTTGCGGGACGATCTTCGCCAGTTCAACCACTGGAACACGTTCAGGAAGGAATACCGCGGGCTAAAGGAATTTTACATCGACGAGGAGAAAAAGAAGAGTCTCGAGGCCATGTCGCCAATTCAACGATGGCTTCATCTCTATGGATGGCTTCTCAAAAGCATGTTGATGAGGCTGACGCCCATGAGGCGACTTCTGCTGGTGTTCGGCATTCTTTTGATTCTGCTTGGCAGCCCAAGCATCTCATACGATCATCACCGCATCGAATTTTCCAACTTCGGCCTGGTCGGGGAAGTCGCTATTCTCCTCGTGTTGATGCTTGAACTCAAGGATAAATTGCTCGCCAAGGACGAACTCGTTGCCGGACAAAAGGTGCAGCGGTCGCTGATGCCGCAGCAAAGCCCGTCGGTACCCGGATGGTCGTTGTGGATCTACTCGAGACCGGCGAATGAAGTTGGGGGAGACCTCATAGACTTTCTTCCGCTGGCCGAGAACCGGTTCGGTCTCGCGCTAGCAGATGTTTCGGGGAAAGGACTTCAGGCCGCGCTCATCATGGCGAAACTTCAGGCCACTCTCAAAGCGCTCGCGCCCGACTATGACGCCATTGAACGGCTCGTCACAAAACTCAACGTCATATTTCACAGGGACGGACTCCCGAATACGTTCGCTTCGCTCGTTTATGCAGAGATCGCCCCGATGAACGGGGTCTTGCAATTCGTCAATGCAGGGCATCTGCCGCCGGTTCTTTTGACAGCTGAAGGTCTGCAGGAAATGGGTAAAGGCGAAGCTGCTCTCGGGCTGATGGGATCGACGACGTACGGCCAACACCGGCTTGAACTTCAGAGCGGCGATGTCTTCCTCGTCTATTCGGACGGCCTTACCGAAGCGCGCAACGAATGGGGAGAATTTTTCGGTACTGAACGAATGATGAGGCGACTCCCTTCCCTGCGAGAACGATCGGCGGAAGAGATTGGAAAAGCTTTGCTCGGAGAGATCGATTTCTTTGTAAAAGACGCGCCCCCCAACGACGACCTTTCGCTCGTTATCTTGAAAAAACAATAATGAGCATGAACGGCTCACTAAAGTGAACGGTTCACTCTTCCCCAACCATCCGATAGCCGATCCCCGATTCCGTGATAATTATTTTCGGGTTTGAGGGATTGTCTTCGATTTTTTTCCGGAGCTGTGCCACATAGATCCGGGTGTACTCCGCCTCTTCGGTATGCGTCGGCCCCCAGACTTGCTCGAGGATGAACCGATGCGTGAGCACTCTGCCGGCATTTTTCACGAACAAGGCGAGCAATGCGTACTCCGTCGCCGTGAGTTTTATCTGTTCGTGTTTTTTTTTTACAAGCCGCGCGGAGAGGTCGACCGTCAGATTGCTTATGGTGAAGAGCTCTTTTTCGGGGAGGACCGAGCGATGGCGTAATGCGGCGCGCACTCTCGCAAGAAGTTCGTTCGTGCGAAAAGGTTTGACGAGATAATCGTCCGCCCCGGCGTCAAGGCATCCGACGATGTCGGCCTCGGAGCTGCGCACAGAAAGCACAAGGATTGGAATCGTCGCCCATTCCCGGATCTTTTTCAGGACATCCATCCCATCGATGTCGGGCAATCCAAGGTCGAGGACGATCAGATCGGGACGTTCGGATGCCGCCATACGGATTCCGTCGTTTCCGGTGGTAGCAAAGCGGAGCGTGTAACCGGCGGCATCGAGCGTCATTTCAAGGAGGCGTCGGATCTGGATTTCGTCGTCGATGGCAAGAATCACCGGCTTGTTATTCACGGCAAGGCCCGTTCGGCTGGAGTTGCCTCAGTCACAGGGATTCTCAGCATGAATTCAGCGCCGCCCGACGTACGATTCTTTGCAGAAATAGTCCCCTTATGTGCTTCGACAAAACCTTTCGCGATAGGGAGGCCGAGCCCGGCGCCTCCGCCTTTCAACCCTTCGGCCCGATAGAATTTTTCGAACACGCGGTTCACGTCGTTCTTTGATAACCCGGCGCCGTTGTCGGCGACGACGATAAAACATTCCTTTCCTTCGACGCCGGCATTCACCTCGATCGGTGAACCTTCCTGTGTGTGAACGACAGCATTGTGGATCAGATTGGTCAGCGCCTGTTCAATGAGGCCAAAATCCAATTTCACGAGAGGCATTTCGGGTTGGACAGTAACGGTCACTTTGCGTCCAGCGAGTTCTCCCTCCAAACCTCTCAAACTCACATTGATGAGGTCGTGGACATCGCACCAATCCATTTTTGGCTGGATCATTCCGGATTCGAGCCGCGACATATCGAGGAGGTTTGCCACGAGGCGATTGAGCCGTTCCGTTGCGGTATGAATTTCCTTTGTGTATGCTTGCGCGGGTTCGGTGCCTGATTTTTCAAAGGCTTTCGACAGGTTTTCCGAAGCGCCCATGATTGCGGCGATCGGCGTCCTCAGCTCGTGCGATATGGAATTGAACAAGATCTTGTACAGCCGCTCGGACTCAGCGACAACGATCGATTTTTTGTTGACGTCGTTGAGGAGTTCCCGCTCCATTGCAGAGGCGATTTGAGCGATGAAATTATCAAGCGACGTTTCCTCGTCGACGGTCAATTTTTCCTCACGCAGCAGGCGCACACCGATCACGCCGAGGGGATACCGCGGACCAGAGATAGGAAAGTACGTTGCCTCTGCGGACGGGAGCGTATCCGTGTACTTCCCGGCTTTTTTCTCATTCCAGTACGACCACGACGCTACGCCGTATTCCTTCGCATCGAGGGTCATCGAGCTTGCCGGGTGCGGCGCTGGTGCAATCTCGCCGTCTGCCTCTCCGAGGATCATCGCGACATCGGCGTCAAAATATTTTTTGATGTTGGAGACGGCCGCCTTGATGACTTCTTCCTGAGAATGAGCCGATGAAAGATCCTTTGTCAACGCGAAGAGGGCGGCGGTCCTTTCTTCGCGGTGACGGACCGCTTTCTCTCTGGCTCTCACCCTTGCGGAAAGAACGCCCGTCACAAGGGCCACAATAAAATAGACGCCGAGCATCAGGATGTCCTCGGGATGGCCGATTGAGAATGTGAAGAGAGGAGGGATAAAGAAGAAATCCCACGTGACTGCCCCGGCGGCAGCCGCGACGAGGACCGGTCCTGGGCCCATGCGCAAAGGAAGAAGAGAGACCGTCAAAAGAATAATAAGAGAAACCGTTTCGTAGCCGATGAGATGCGCAAACGGAAAGCAGCTGAGCGCTATAAGCACCACGATCGCCGGAGCGAGGGCATATTGCATCAAAGAAGATTGCGTGCCCGGGATCCGCGACCGGCCTTTTTCCGGCCCGGCTTCCGTCTCTTGGCCGACGACGTAAATATCGACGTTCTTGCTTTTTTGGATGAGGTCTTCGATGAGACGCTGGGAGCCGGAGAAGAAGGTCGGCCTCGATTTCCCGACCAGGATCTGCGTCGCATTTTGTTCGCGCGCGACGCGGATGAGGGCATTGGCGACGTCCTCATCTGCCGTCGTCACCACTTCAGCCCCGAGTTCGCGAGCGAGCTGAATATTTTTTGAGAGCTGTTCTTTATCTTCCTCGTGGATCGGATTGGATGTCTCCACGCACACGACAACCCACGTCGCATTCATCGTGTATGAAAGCCGTCTCGCCCATCGGATGACTGAAATTGAATGTGGGCTCGCGCTGATGCCAACGATAATGCGCTGGCCGGATTTCCACGGCCCCACGATCTGCTCGGTCCGCATGTAATCGCGGAGCTGATGGTCGACCCGTTCTGCCGTGAGACGAAGCGACATCTCGCGGAGGGCGGTGAGGTTTCCTTTTCGGAAAAAATTTTGAATCGCCTGCTGCGAGCGTTCGGGAGCGTAGACTTTTCCCTCGGCGAGGCGTTTAAGAAGTTCGTCCGGCGGGATGTCGATCACTTCAATATCGTCCGCGCGCTCGAAGACCGAATCGGGGACGGTTTCGCGTATCACGGAGCCGGTAATTTGCGCGACGGCGTCCGCCCGGCTTTCGAGATGCTGAACGTTGAGGGTGGAATAGACATCGATACCGTTGTCGAGCAGTTCTTCGACATCCTGGTAGCGTTTTGTGTGACGGCTGCCGGGAGCGTTCGAGTGAGCGAGTTCATCGACCAGCACAAGCTTCGGCTTCCTCGCGATGATCGCGTCGAGGTCCATCTCTTCGATGGCGGTGCCGCGATAGTCTATTTTTTTCCGGGGGACAACTTCGAGGCCGGCGAGGAGCGCCTCCGTTTCCGGCCTTTTATGGGTCTCGACGATGCCGATGACGACATCGATCCCTTTGGTGCGTGCGTCATGTGCCGCGGAAAGCATGTCGTACGTTTTACCGACGCCGGCGCACATTCCGAAAAAAATTTTGAGCTTGGCCTTGGCCGCCCGCTCTTCTTCCTTCTTCAGCGCGTGAAGGAGGATGTCGGGATCGGGACGGGTGTTTTCTGTCGGGGACATACCCTAATATATTTAGATTTCCGAACAAATACAGGCAAGAATTACCACGGAGAAACGCTGGAAACAGCAGGGAGGATCGCCTAATGTGAGACCACTGGTTGAACCTCAAATAAGTTCGGAAAAAGGCAGTGGTTTTTTCACACTATTTTGAAGGCGACAAGAATGAGGTCAACAAGTTTAATTCCGATAAAGGGGGCAATAATTCCTCCCAGGCCATAGATAAAAAGATGCCGACGAAGCAATTGCACTGCACTGACTGGCCGGTACTTTACTCCTTTGAGCGCGAGGGGGATCAACGCGACAATGATGAGCGCGTTAAAAATTACGGCGGATAAAATTGCACTTTCAGGCGTCGCGAGTCCCATGATGTTCATGACGTTCAAGACGGGGTACGTTGTGGCAAACGCCGCGGGAATGATGGCGAAATATTTTGCAACGTCGTTGGCGATACTGAACGTCGTTAGCGTGCCGCGCGTCATGAGAAGCTGCTTTCCGATCTCTACGATCTCAAGCAGTTTCGTCGGGTTGCTATCAAGGTCGATCATGTTCGCCGCTTCGCGCGCCGATTGCGTGCCTGTGTTCATGGCGACGGCAACGTCGGCCTGCGCGAGCGCCGGTGCGTCGTTCGTTCCGTCTCCGGTCATTGCAACGAGTCGCCCGCCTTTCTGGTAATCGCGGATGAGGCGGAGTTTGTCCTCCGGTTTCGCTTCGGCAAGGAAATCGTCGACCCCCGCTTCGGCGGCGATCGCAGTCGCCGTCAGTCTATTATCGCCCGTGATCATCACGGTCTTAATTCCCATCTTTCGCAAATGCGCAAACCGTTCCTTGATCCCTCCCTTTACGATATCTTTAAGATGGATCACTCCAAGGACATCTTTGTTCTCGACGACGACGAGCGGTGTCGCGCCGACGCGGCTGATATCCTGTACCGTTTGCTGCACCACTGAGGGAAATGTTCCGCCAATTTCTTCAACATAAGCTTTGATCGCCTCGGCGGCTCCTTTGCGGATGATCCTTTTGCCGTTCTTTCCCTCCGGATGAATATCCGCGCCGCTCATGCGCGTCTGCGCACTGAAAGGAACAAAGTGAGCGGCAATCTCATTGACCTTTCGCTCGCGTAGTCCATATTTCTCTTTCGCAAGGACGACGATCGAGCGCCCTTCGGGAGTTTCGTCGGCGAGCGATGCTAATTGAGCCGCATCGGCAAGGCGCTCCTTCGATATTCCGGGAGCCGGAGTAAATTCCGTTGCCATGCGATTCCCGAGCGTGACGGTCCCCGTTTTATCGAGAAGAAGAACGTCGACATCTCCCGCGGCTTCGATCGCGCGTCCGGATGTGGCGATAACGTTGTGGCGTATCATCCTGTCCATTCCGGCAATGCCGATCGCCGAAAGGAGCCCGCCAATTGTCGTAGGGATCAAGCAGACGAGCAACGCGACGAGAACAGTCACAGTCACTGGCGTGCCTTGTCCGGCCGATGCAACGCTAAAGAGCGAAAAAGGAAGTAGCGTCATGCACACGACAAGGAAAATGATCGTGAATGCCGCAAGGAGAATGTTAAGGGCGATCTCGTTCGGCGTTTTTTGTCTCTTTGCACCTTCGATCAAATGGATCATCCTGTCGAGGAAACCGCTCCCCGGCTCAGCTGTCGCCCGAACGACAAGCCAATCCGAAAGGACGCGTGTTCCACCGGTCACTGCGCTTCGGTCCCCGCCGGATTCCCGGATCACCGGCGCGCTTTCGCCCGTAATGGCGCTTTCGTCGACTGAGGCAATTCCTTCAACGACCTCGCCATCGACTGCGATCACCTCCCCGACATCAACGAGAAAAATATCGTCTTTTCGCAGATCGGATGAAGCGACGATATCGTAATCGGAATTGCGCGATCCATTCCGTAATCGCTTTGCCTTGGTGTCTTGCCGAGCACGGCGTAGCGCATCGGCCTGCGCCTTGCCCCGTCCCTCAGCCAAGGCTTCTGAAAAATTGGCAAAGAGGACCGTGAACCAGAGCCAGAGTGAGACGCTTCCGATATACCATGCGGGAGCTTCTCCGTTCCCACCTAACGCCTGGATCCAAAGCCCCAAGGTGAGGAAGCTTCCGACTTCGACAACGAACATGACAGGGTTGCGAATCATCCAGCGCGGATTGAGTTTCGCAAGAGAATCGATAAAGGCGCGGCGGTACATCTGACCCGTCAGACCTTGTGGTTTCTTGAGCTGTTGTGAAGACCATGTTTGCGGAACGACTTGCGGGCTTTCGATGAGCATAGTGTTTTTTGAATTATCGTAGATGATTTTTTTGCAAACGCCTGAGTACTCGAGCAGTTTTTAATGGATCATTAACAAGTGTTCGACAATCGGTCCAAGGGCAAGTGCGGGGACAAAATTCAACGCCCCGACAATGATGACCACTGCGACCAGCCAAAATATGAATAATGGCGTATGTGTCGGGAGTGTGCCGTCGCTGGGCGGGATCAATTTTTTCTTTACGAGCGATCCTGCAAGGGCAAGCGTCGGAACGGCAAGCCAGTATCGGCCTATGAGCATCGCGAGGCCGCCGGTCAGGTTATAGAATGGAGTGTTAACGCTGGCGCCGGCGAATGCGCTTCCGTTGTTGTTCGTCTGGGAAGTAAACACATAGAGAATTTCGCTAAACCCATGCGGGCCGGGGTTGAGTATTGCAGCTTTACCGGCATCCGTCACAACCGCAATTGCCGTAAAGACAAGTACGGTGATCGGCATGATGAGGATCAAGATCGAGGCCATTTTCATTTCGTATGCTTCGATCTTATGTCCAAGATATTCAGGCGTGCGTCCGACAAGGAGCCCCGCGACGAACACCGCCACGATGACAAAGACGAGCATGCCATAGAGACCCGAACCAACGCCCCCGTAAATTACTTCGCCAAAGTGGATCATCGCAAGCGTGACGAGTCCGCCAAGAGGCATATACGAATCGTGCATAGAATTGACGGAGCCGTTAGATGCTGCTGTCGTTGCCGTCGCCCACACAACCGAATTCGGTATCCCGAATCTCAATTCTTTCCCCTCCATATTGCCGCCTGGCTGGAGGCTGCTCGCTTTCTGGTCTATTCCCAACTGAGTGAACGCCGGATTGCCGGTTTGCTCCGCCCATGCGGCGATCGCAAGGAACGCAACGAAGATGACAGTCATTGCCGCAAAGAGGGCCCACCCTTGCCGCGTGTCGTTGACCATCGCGCCGTATGTGTAACACAGCGCAGCCGCGATAAGGAGAATAGAAAGCATCTCGAGGAAATCCGAAAAAGGCGTTGGGTTCTCAAACGGATGCGCAGAGTTCACGTTGAAGAATCCCCCTCCATTTGTGCCGAGCTGCTTGATGGCAATTTGCGATGCAGCGGGGCCTACCGCGATCACCTGGTCGGTGATCTTTGCACCGCTCGTATCTGCGGTCGGTTGCAGAAGGGGCACGGAAACGTACGGCGACATCGTTTGAACGACCCCTTGCGATACCAGAAGAAGTGCCAGGACGATTGAAAGTGGGAGCAGGATGTACAACGTGGTGCGGGTTAGGTCGACCCAAAAATTGCCGAGCGTCTTTGCCGAGTGCCGTGCGAAACCACGGATGATGAGGATGAGCAAAGCCATTCCGGTTGCCGCAGAGACGAAATTTTGCACGGTCAAGCCCGCCATCTGCGTCAGATAACTCATCGTCGTTTCGCCGCCGTAGCCCTGCCAATTTGTGTTGGAAGCGAAACTGACGGCGGTGTTGAAGGACGAATCGGGCGTAACCGCGACCATTCCTTGCGGATTGAAAGGGAGAAATTGTTGCAGCCGCTGCAGCGCATATACCGCCAAGAAACCGAGGAAATTAAAAACCAGCATCGCAACCGCATTCTCTTTCCAGTCATATTCCTCGTCTGCGTTGATGCCCGAGACGCGGTAGATGAATCGTTCCAGGGGACCAAGAACGGGGTCGAGAAATGTTTTCTCCCGCTGGTACACTCGGGCCATGAACGCCCCAAGCGGTTTCGCGAGAAGGATGAGGACCGCCATGTAAAAAACGATCTGAAAAATTCCGTTGAGTGTCATTCGAATATCTCCGGTTTCAGTAATGCGACGAATAGGTACACTAAAAGTCCGGCGGCAATAATTCCGGCAAACCAATAGAGCGTGGTCATCGTTTTTCTCCCGAGTCAAAGCGTCCAAGTACGTCGCATAACTTCATCAAACCCCAGGTGAGGAGAAAGAATGCTGCTGCGACTGCGATATAGAACAAGTCCATAGTTAATTTTCCTTTGAGGTGTTGTTCGCTTCGTCAAGCGCGAGATTAAGTTCAAGGACGTTGACACGGGCCTCTCCAAGAAATCCCAGCTGTCTTCCTTCGGTGCACTTATCAATGAGCGATTGCACGCGAGCCTCAGTCAAACCTCGACTCCGAGCGACGCGTGGCGCTTGGTACAACGCCGCTGCAACGCTGATGTGAGGGTCAAGCCCGCTTCCCGAGGCAGTAACAAGGTCAACCGGAATAAGCTTTGTGTTCATTGAATCGACGGCTTTGAGATCCTGCACTCTTTTTTTCACTGCGTCGAGCAAGGCAGGGTTCAGAGGTCCGTAATTCGACCCCGATGACGCCCCGGCGTTATAGGCAAAGGGACCGGTTGCCGAGAGACGGCTCCAGAAGTACTTCGGGTCGGAGAATGGCTGGCCGATGAGTTCGGACCCGAGGACTTTGCCGTCTTTCTTGATTAAGCTCCCGTTTGCCTTTCCCGGGAAAATGAGCTGCGAAATCCCGGTCACGGCGAGAGGATAAATCATTCCTGTGAGAATCGTAAAAAGAATGAGGCTAATGATCGATATGCGAAGATGTTTGAGAAACATTGTGCGTTCCTTATCGTTTAAGATCTTTCATCATTGAGGTAATTCGCCAGTGTCCTATCTGGCTTGGAAAATGGGCAAGGCGGGCATGGGGAATGGAGTCTTCTTCTTCAAGCCCAGCAGGATTTTGGTTTGCCCGATTTTCTCCGACATTGTTCGACCCGCGTCCCATTCTTCCGAGGAGTATCATTTGCGCAATGTATGCGATTGCTAAGGCCATGACGAAGACACCTCCTAACATTAAATCTCGCATCAGAGTGTTTGAATACGGCGACTACTATTTTTCTCCATATCGCCGGCTCAGATCTTCTTTCGCTTTTTCCAACGTTTATCGAACAGATAACCGAACAAGGGTCCCGATACAGCCATTGCAAGAACGATCATCATTGTCACAAGCTCATCGAACATCTGTCGCTCCGCAGGTACCGCTCAGGGAAAGATTTTATTTCGGCGTTCGATGGGACAAAGATATGATGCAGTACGCCCTTGCGCAATGAAAGGGATGTAAAAAAGGGAACGAAAGATGTAAAGAAATTATAAAGCGACGAGAGTCGATTCTAGGCCATTTTTCAGAGGAAAATGTCTTAACCATCCTCAAAAGGATGCTTTTTATTGAAGGATCACCCAAAGTGCGCTAGTTTGAACCTCGGAAAAATAATCCATACATTGCTTCTACAAAAGAGGGACCACTCACAGTTTAAACCAAACTCAATGCTCAACGTTGCAAGGGAAGCCGCCCTAGAAGCGGGCAAATTTCTCAAATTCAACCTCGGGAAAGTAAAACATATCGAACGAAAGCTCGGGCAAGAAACGAACCTTGTCACGGAGATCGACAAACAATCGGAAGCGCTTATCATTAAAAAGATCAAGCAGCATTATCCGTCTCACGACATTCTCGCGGAAGAGAGCGGCGCCGCGAAAACGAAATCGGAGTACCGCTGGATCATCGACCCGCTCGACGGCACGACAAATTTCACGCACGCCCTGCCGATTTTTTGCGTCTCCATCGGAGTTGAGTTCAACGGCGAGCTGGTAGCGGCTGCGATCTATGACCCGTCTGCGGATGAGATGTTCACTGCTGAAAAAGGAAGCGGCGCTTATCTCAACGGAAAAAAGATCCACGTTTCGTCGAACGATACGCTCATTAACAGTCTGCTTGTGACGGGCTTCCCCTATAATGTCCAAGAAAACCCGGGCAAGGTCGTCGAACATTTCGTCAATTTTCTCATGGTGGGACAAGGAGTGCGCCGGCTTGGTTCCGCGGCGCTCGATCTTGCGTATGTTGCGGCTGGAAGGCTGGACGGTTTCTGGGAAGTATTTCTTAACCCGTGGGATAAAGCTGCAGGAGTGCTGTTGGTCCGGGAAGCGGGGGGAACGGTATCGGATTTCAAGAACAACCCCGGCACGATTTACGATCAGAATACACTCGCGACGAACGGAAAGATACACGAACAGATGATCGCCGTTCTCGACAAAGCATTGTAGATTTTTTTTATGACCGCACCGAGCGTTAAAATTTTAGTGGTTGACGACGAGCCCGATTTGCTCGACATCACCGCATCGTATCTCGAACTTGAAGGGTACACTCCCATCACGGCTTTGAATGGACTAGCCGCGCTCGAGATCCTGAAATCCACGATTCCGGACCTCATCATTTCCGACATCACCATGCCGGGCATGAGCGGCTTCGATCTCTTTACGAAGATCCGGGCCAACGCCGCTCTCCAGAACACCCCCTTCATCTTCCTTTCAGGCCATACCGACCTCCAGCATGTTATGGCGGGAAAAGAGCTCGGGAGCGACGATTACTTGATGAAGCCGTACGAACCGGAAATGCTGATCTCGACCATCAAAGGGAAATTGAAAAGACGCCAGCAGCTCAGCGAGTCGATCTCGCAGCAAATTGACAACCTCAAGAACCAACTCTTTCGGATCATCTCGCACGAAATGCGCACGCCCCTTACCGCAATACTGGGCGTTACAGAAATTCTGTCGGAAGGGAAGGAGGCGCTGTCGCCGGAAGATTTCAAGGGTTTTCTTGAAATGCTGAAAACGGGAACGACCCGACTCAACAAAATGATCGAAGATTTTCTGTTAGCGGTGAGGATCGAATCGGGGGAAATGACAAAAGAGACAGAAGAAAAAGAGGCGTGCATTGCACCCCTCGCAATTGTAAAACAGTTGTGTTCGATGTACGATGAAGTCCGGCGGAAAAAGAGCATGACGTTCACAATATCTGTGCCGGATGAATCTCCGTACTTGTTCATCCGACCGGCTCATTTTGAGAACATCCTCTCGCGGCTTATCGATAATGCCTGTAAATTTTCTCCCGACGGGTCGACTATTACCATAAGTGCCCGCACCGAGAACGGTCGTTATATTATCAGCGTGGCCGACAATGGACGAGGCATTCCCCCCGACAAGCAGGATGGATTGTTTCAAAAATTCTATCAGGTCAATCGGGATTCGCAGGAGCAGCAGGGAGCGGGGCTGGGATTGTTTATCTCAAAGAAGCTTGCGGAACTCAACAAGGGTGAACTCTCATTCGAGAGTAAAGAGGGGAAAGGGACTGTGTTCCATCTCTCCATAAAGAAAAAAAGCTGACCGACCCGCAAAAGCCGGAATTAAAATTCCTCCCCCTTTTCTCGCACAATATCCGCTCCGAGAGACTGTAATTTTTTTTCGATCGCTTCGTACCCTCTATCGAGATGGTACACGCGCAAGACCTCAGATTCATCTTCGGCCCGGAGCGCGGCAAGGATCAGAGCCGCAGAAGCGCGCAGATCGGTCGACATGACCTTTGCCCCGGCTAATTTTTTCACTCCACGGATCATCGCAACATTCTCATTCAATTCAATGTTGGCTCCAAGGCGTACCAACTCGGGCACATGCTTGAACCGGTCGAAGTAGATCGTGTCGGTGACGGTGGACGATCCCTTCGCCACCGACATAAGCGCGATCCATTGCGCCTGCATATCGGTAGGGAAGCCGGGAAAAATTGCAGTTGTCACGTCCACCGGTGTAATCTCTTTCGGAGAATGGATCGTGATGGAATTCGCGCCCATGGTCATTTTTGCCCCGGCATCCTCAAGACGCGCAGTAATGGAAGCCACGTGTTCGGGAGCGCAGCCTTCGACCGTGATCGACCCTCCGCAGATCGCAGAAGCGACCAGCAACGTGCCGGTCTCTATCCGGTCGGGAATTGTCTCGATGTTCGCGGGGTGGAGTGCATCGCTTCCCTCCACTTCAAGAGTGCTCGTTCCGATGCCGTCGATCGCCGCCCCCATCGAGGCGAGCAAATGCGCAAGGTTCGTGATCTCCGGTTCGATCGCCGCGTTCTCTATACGCGTTGACCCTTTGGCGAGCACAGCCGCCATGAGGACGTTTCCCGTTGCCCCGACGCTCGAAATGTTGAACGAGATGCGCGCGCCTTTCAGCCTCCGGGCTTTGGCGATGATGTAGCCGCGTTCCAGCTCGATCGTGGCTCCGAGCTTTTTCAGCCCCTCCAGATGCAGGTCGACCGGGCGAGGTCCCCATGCGCACCCTCCGGGCAAAGAGACCTTCGCTTTTCCGTATCGTGCGACAAGAGGCCCGAGTACGTAGATGGAAGCGCGCATTTTCTTGACATGCTCGTACGGCGCCTCGAATTTGTTCACCCTGAATGTGTTGACGAAGAGAGAAGACCCCTTCCGCTCGAGTGTGACGCCCATCGTTTGAAGAAGCCGCGCCATTGTCGCGACGTCGCGAAGGTCGGGAGTGTTGTGCAGCTCGTATTTACCGCTTGCGAGAAGTGTCGCCGGCATCAGCGCGAGGGAGGCGTTCTTCGCGCCGCTAATTTTCACGGTGCCGTTAAGTTTCTTGCCGCCGCGGATGATGAATTTATCCAAAAACTTCCTTTCAGGGACTCTTTCGTTTCATGCGCCACCAGAAAAACGCCGTCACAAACATAGCACTCCATGCGAGAATATTCGTTCCCAGCGAAACCGTCCGGCCCAGATAATATGTTGTCGGATGGAATTTGAATTCCACAAGATGTTCTCCCTTCGGCACGAGAACCGAGCGAAAAGCGTAATCCGTTTTGTAAATCTTGGTCGGATTCCCATCTATAAAAGCTTCCCATCCCTTCGGGTAATAGATTTCACTGACGTAAAGCAGGTTATTCCCTGATGCCTCAACGTTGAAAGAAACATTGTGAATCCCGAAGTCTTTTACAGTGACCTTCGCCGAGGTGTCGGGACGATCGATCGTAAAGCCGGGCTTTTCTTCGAAGTAGGCAACGTGATGCGGGTCAAAAGAATTGTCCCGCATCCGATCGAGGATGCCAAGGCCTGAATCGACGGCAATGGAATCCACAAACCATGCACGCTGGCTTCCCGGGGGAAATTCCAACACTTTTTTCGTCTGCCCTTGAAACACCACGGGAACACCCGGCAAATTTTCTTTCAGATCCGCGATGATGTACTTCATATTCATGAGCACCCACACCGTAGGGTTCGCCAGCGTCGCAACATCGACGATGTCCTGATAGATGCGTATCTTTGCCCCATGATATCCGCCGACGCTCTGAAGCTTAAAGTACGCAAGGTCGTTGGAGGGTTGGCGCAAGTTCTCTGTATTGAGCACGCGGTAAAGAGAAGTGTCTTGTTGAATGACCTTAACGTAATCCGGAGTCGCAAGAGCGGCTGCCTCCATGCTTTTGTCATGGAGTTCCATTGGCTTGAGATCGATACGCCACAAGTCGCCGAGAGATAGCCCGATGATAGTGAGCACAAACGTCGTCGCGGCGATGCGATGTTTTCGGTATGCATACGCAAGGCCGAACACGACTGCAAGCAAAAGCGTCGCGACGATGTAATCGGTCATGACTCCGTCGAAAAGGAAATCAAAGATCATCGGCCGGACCTGGGCAAGCACGTTCTCAGATTGCCGGCCCATGAGATTTGCGATCAATTTGTTGAGTCCGTCGTTTCCCACAAAGCCGCGATAGAGGTCTTCAAAAAATCCTCTCGCCACGAAACCGAGGACGAACAGAACGCCCGCGCCTCCCAGAATGTATTTGAATTTCTTCTCTGCCTCCGGTGAGAATTTTTCTCTTCCTTTGTCGACGATCGACTGGAGGCCGAACCCGGCCAGTATGGGCATGATCAACTGGACGAGAATAAGGATCATCGAGGGGATGCGGAATTTATTGAAGGTCGGAAAATAGTAGTACATCAAATCGTACACTGGAGAAAAAGTTCTCCCAAATGAGATCAAAATGGAAAGGATCGAAACGAGGACCATCGCCTGGACGAAGCGATCGCTCCGGTTATAATAGATCCCGATCATGGCAAGAACAAGCACAACGATCCCCATGTATTGAGGTGCGTCGGTCCACGGCATTTGTCCCCAGTAGGTGTTGAGCCGCTGCTCCTGATTTTCTGTCAACGGCCCCTTATAGATCTGTCCCCCAAATCCATAGAGGGAAGGAAGCACGAACGTCAACACTTCACCCGGACTGAACGACCAGTTGGTCGCATACTCATAGTCGAGTCCCCCTGCCGCAGTTTTTGTCTGCGACTCTCCAGGCGTCTGAACGATCGGGTTCGAGCCCCTGATAGAGTATGGATTATATTCAAGCGTCGACAGATAAATATCCGCGGACATGGCGAATGAAAATGCCGCGGCGAGTGCGAAGACGACTCCGCTCCTCAGAACGAGGGCCCATTGTTCTTTTTTGACGATCCTGACGATGAGGAGGTACAGATAATAGATGCCGATGAGGAGATAGGAGTAGAAAAAAAACTGAATATGAGATGCGAGCTGCTGAATATGAATGGCAAGCACGAGGACGATGCCGTGCCACCACTGGAAGTCGTCGATCATCTTTTCGATCATCATCAACACGATGGGGAGGAGGCAGATCGACGCGATCTTTGTGTTATGGCCTACCATGATGAGGATGATGACGTAGGTCGAGAACAGAGTGGAGAGTGAAGTGAAGAGAGCGACAGTCGACGATTTTTTCTTATGGATCATGAAAAAATATGTCGAGATGCCGAAAATAAAATAGTAAAACAGAACGCTCGTCACCTCGGGATTGCGGAGAAAGAAAGTAAAGACCTCATGTCCCCACGCCACGACCGTCGACGTGATGTCGTAGGATCTGGCCGGCGTGGCAAGAAGGCTCGCAAACGACGGCATCCCGCAAAAAATATACGGCACCCACAACGGATAAATGCCTGCATCTCTGGCATCCTGAAGGAAAGGAATGAAACTCTGGGATGCGAGACTGTCGCTCGCGATAAATACTTTGCCCGAGAAGAGAGCATCGTGGAAGAAAATAATAAGCGCTAAGAGAATCGCACCTATGGCGGCATAGTGCTGGTATTTCGGCGGAATAAGAGGCCGAGGTTCGGGCCGCTGTTGGTTCTTTTGTTTTGCCATGGAAGGAGAATTTAGTACGGGAAATTAAGAAGACTTTCGCTCGACTGCTTCATTCAAAAGTTGCGCAAGTTTTCTCGTGATCTCTTTTCTCTCAAATTGAGCGATTGTCGTTGGGTTGGGAGAGTAAGCGGATTTATTATAGAGATAATCGGTATAATATTCAAGAAAGACCCTTTCGATCGCCGGAACGTCGTCGTTACTGGCAACAAGTCCGGTGCGCGTCGATCGGAGAAGTTCGGCGACCGCTCCTTCGTGCGCAATTGCCATGATCGGCCGGCCCGCCCCGATATATTCGAAGACCTTCCCAGGAACAATTTCTTCTCCGCCGGCATACTCATCGACAATGAGAAGCAGTGCGTCGGAGGTCATCAAATGAGCGATGCTTTCATTATGCGGCAGGTAAGGAATTGTTTCGATAATTGGCGCGACAGTCGGTTCCCGGAACATCTCCACGATTTCGCCCCCAAATCTGCCGATGAACTTCAATCGAATTTTTGAAGGATCGATCCGGTTGGCGCGAAGAAGGTTTGACACGGCTTGAAGGAACGTCCGGGGGTTTCGCACGCCGTACATCGACCCGGTATATGTCACTGTGAACTTCTCATTTTTCTTATAGACAACGGCCGGAAAATCGGCGCTGTCGAATCCGTTGGGAAGATGGGCGACTTTGTCGGCCGGAATTTCGGGATATTTCTTTTTGAGGTCGAACAGGATGCCGCGCCATGCTACTTCGACGCGTGTCGCTTCCTCAAAACAACTTCGCTCAAGATAAGCGTCAAGCTTTCTGGGAAGCGACCATCGTTCGGGCGTTGAAAGAAATCCGGTCCACGGGTCTCTGAACCCCGCTATCCATGGGATACCGGATGACCGATGAACGTTCCGCGCGATGACGGCGCACGTGTACGGCGGTGAGGACGAATAAATAGCTTCGATCTGTTCTTTCTCAATGATTTTTTTCGCTTCGCGCGCGGCGTTCAACAGCCATCCGGCGCGGGCATCGGGGATGAAAAACGTTGCGCGCACAAACTCGGCAACCAGCTCGGAAAGCTTTTTTTTCTCCCCTTTTTTCGGAATATTGTCGACGTCCACGGCCGTTCCGGGTCTCTTGCCCGTAATTTTTCTGTAAAAGTTGTACGGCTCAAGAATTGAAGTCCGGTACACTTTCAGGGAAGAAGGAATTTCTTTCAGAAGGGATTCATCCCGAGCCGGATAGTCGCCATCCTTCACCGTGAGAACGACCGGCTCCCATCCGAATTGAGGGAGGTATTTTGCAAACTTCAGTACTCGTTGAACGCCCGGTCCGCCGGATGGGGGAAAATAATACGTGATGATGAGAACTTTCTTCATTCGGGGCTGGGTTATGAGTTTCCCCGTGATTGTCCGGGAAAACTTTCTTCATCCTTCAAACATGAACGGCTGTAATGCCTATGCACCACAGCCGTACGAACGATACTGCCTACAAAAAAATACGAAGATTCCCTCCGAAAGGCAACCGAAGCATAGGCAGTGACTCAGCTTGGTTTACCCTAAGTTCTCCATTAGAGTGTCACTTTCTTTCCAAGAAAGAAGGTAACCAAATACCACTTTACGGCATCCCGCCAATTTAGTTTTTGAAACGAAAGAAATCTTGTCGAAATTGGACCCTTCGATTGAATCCTTCCCCCTCACGCCTGACGATTTCGGCGCACTAGAACGTGGGTATTGTCAGGCAATCGGAATCGGCGGCCTTGAGCGTGGCGGGCGATGCGTGCGTTGAGAAAACGGCAGGCATGTGTAGAAGGCAAGTGTGAGCCGTTTTCTCCTGGCTTATGTGGGTGGGAAGTATCGCCTGCGTTCCGATTCCGAAAAGCTCTCTTTGCTTCTTTCTCTGGCTTCAGAGAAAGAAGAATAAACATGCTTCTTGAAACTGAGGGACTACCAAAGCTGGGGAAAGTCTGCAGTTATCCCAGAACCTCCCATCCGCGCTTGTTCATCCCTCGGTAGATAATTGCGCCGCATCCAAACCCCGCAGCAAGGAAAATGCATCCAACGGCGACATCTCCAAGAATAATTTTTCCTGTGCCGAAAAGGAATGCATAGACCATCGCGACACCGCTGAGCCAATTAACAAGATTGAAGAGCGCGTCGTGTTGAGGTACAATGTCGGAGGCTTCTGCGGCGATCGGCTTCCACAATGTCGCATTCGGCCGAACCCTCCTGTAAAACGAAAGGAGAATTTCTTTCGGTTCCGGTTTGGTCAAGAATGTTGCCGTGAGCCAAACCGCAGTCGTGATGGTCACGGTGATAAGGAGGAGATAAGCGAAATCTTGCGGTTGCTCCTCGCGCAGGTCGAACCCGAATTGCAAGACCATCGATACGACGAACGCGGCGATCATGGCCGAAATTTCGCTCCACGCATTTACCCGCCACCAGAACCAGCGAAGAATATACACAAGCCCCGTTCCCGCTCCGACGGCCATGAGGAATCTCCATGCGTTCCCGATCGAGTCCATGTAAAAAGTGACGACGGCGGAGAGGATCATGAGGATCATCGTGATCCCCTGCGACACGGCGACATAGTGTTTCTCGCTTTTATCGCGTTTCATGAATCGGCGGTACACGTCGTTGAGAAGATAACTTGCTCCCCAATTAAGCTGCGTGCCGATCGTCGACATATATGCGGCTGCAAACGCCGCAAGCATGAGCCCACGGAGATACGAAGGAAGGTCGGAGATGAGGATCCGGATGTAGCCCGACTCCGGGTCGGCATGAAATGCCGGGTCGTTCTGAAACCGAACGACGGCGACGAGCGCGACGATGATCCAGGGCCACGGGCGCAGCGCATAGTGCGCGACATTGAACCATAATGTCGCAAGCAGCGAATGTTTCTCGTCCTTTGCGGAAAAAATTCTTTGCGCGACATATCCTCCTCCGCCCGGCTCTGCGCCCGGATACCATGAAGCCCACCAATTCACGGCGATGAAAACGAAAAAAGTAATGACCGGCATCCACGCCGAGTGAAGGTCGGGCACGAACGACAGCACCGACCCCTGCTCGCCTCGCGTCTGGTCGATGGCGTGGAGTTGTGCGATCAACGGGCTCATCCCGCCCGAAGCGTTCACGGCAAATACGGCGAGCAAGATCACCATCCCCATCTTTAACACGAATTGGAACAAGTCGGTCCACAACACACCCCACAGCCCGGAGAGCGTGGAGATCGCCGCAGTGAGAAACATGATGATGATCGCCACCGCCAACGCTTCGACCTTCGAGATGCCAAGGACGAGCATCATGATCTTTACGATGGCGAGGTTCACCCATCCCATGATAATGAGGTTGATCGGGAGGCCGAGATACAGCGCGCGGAACCATCTGAGAAAGACAGCCGGCTTCCCCGCGTACCGGATCTCGGCGAACTCCACATCCGTCAAGACCCCGGCGCGCCGCCACAATTTTGCGAAAAAGAAGACGGTGAGCATCCCGCTGAATGCCAGGCTCCACCAGATCCAATTGCCGGCAATGCCGTTCTTTGCCACGAGACCGGTGACGACAAGGGGCGTGTCCGCCGCAAATGTCGTTGCTACCATCGACGTGCCGGCAAGCCACCAGGTGACATTCCTTCCTGAAACGAAAAAATCGCTGACGCTTTTCGTTCCGCGCTTACGGAGATAAAGGGCTGTGGCAAGGTTCAGCAGGAAATAAAGAGCAATGACGGCGAAATCTACGAAGGTCAGTTGCACGGAAATCCTCCGGACGGGTGAAATGGGGCGACCGAATACTGTCGTTGATGCCCGATCAATGTGTTTGTCGATTCAAGAGATATGCAACCGGAAAAGGAGGGGGATATTCGACGACGCATGTGGGCTTTTTACGGACAAAGAGAAAAAGAGTGAGGGCCGTCCGTCTTCAGAGAAGCGGGGAAAGGGAGCTCATTCTTTCGTTGCCTTGGCAAGGGAATCCACTATTTGAAAGACGCGATCGAGCTGAGAGATCTTTAAAAGCGCCATGACTTTTTTGTGAACTCCGACAAGGATGATCTTTCCGCCATGGCCGCGCATTTGCCGCTCTGCGATGAGAAGCGCGCTCAGGCCGCTGCTGTCGCAAAACTCGACGTCTGTGAGGTCGATGACCAGCGATTTTAACGTAGGCCTGCACAACAGGATGAATTCACCCTTGAGTTCGGGCGATACGGAAACGTCGAGTTTCCGTTCTCTCAACTTGATGATAGTATGCTGGGTATTTTTCGATACTTCGAATTTCATTGAATCTCCAACTCTCCGTCAAAACATTGCCATCGTGCGCAACAACTGTTCAAAACTGCGTTGAGGGCTCAGTGGGTACGACGTCTTTAACTGGAAATTGTAGAACTTATCGCCGTCTTCCTTGGCGAATCCGACTTTGAGCCGCGCGTTGACGCTGCGGCACAGGTATGCGGCCGGGAGGACCATCGGGATATTGAGATCGAACACGACATCGAAGCGTTGACGGCTCAACCGCTGCACGGCCTTCTTTTTCGGGAGATAAAAAAAGCCGATGTTGCTTTTCGTCATCGGGAATACTTCACAATGAGCCAGGGAGCTCGACAGGTCGCGGAAAGAATCATAAATGACGATCGTCATCTTGTTGCCGCGAAACTTATTCTGGAGCGACGTCAGTAAAGGGATCGCCAGCGCCCTGTGTTCGCTGTTTTCCGGAACGATGACGAGAGCTGTGTGGGCATCGGAATACACGCGTGTGAATTCTGTCTGCGCATACGTCTGTTTGCGGAAATGAAAATCCGCGAGGGCAATTCCGACCCGCTGGCGGGTTGATTCGAGCATGGTAAAGAATGAATTCCTTCTCTGGCTGAGTAAAGTTGCAAAAGGTTTATCTTAAAAGCAAGTTAGGCGTCAACGCGCTGCGGCTCAACGCACGCCGATCATCGCTCTGAATTCTTTCTCGTCGACGGTCTTCACTCCGAGTTCCTGTGCTTTCGTCAGCTTGGAACCCGCATCCGTTCCGACGACGACGAAATCTGTTTTCGCGCTCACGCTCGACGTCACTTTTCCGCCAAGTGTCTCGATCGCGCTCTTCGCTTCGTCGCGTGTCATCGACTCCAGCCCGCCGGTGAGGACAAATGTTTTTCCCGAGAGGGCGCTCGATGAACTTTTTTTCTTCTCCGACCGCAGCGTTATGCCGGCCTTCTGTAAGCTCTTGATGACATTCTTTGTGTGGCGCTCTTTGAAAAATCGGACGACGCTCTCGGCAATGCGGGGACCGATCCCTTCCACTTTTTCCAACTCTTCGGCGGAAGCAGCTTGGAGCTTTTCGATCGACCCGAATGCATCGGCGAGGAGCTTTGCGACGCCGGCCCCGACATAACGGATCCCGAGCGCAAAAATAACTTTGTGGAACGGCTGTTTTTTACTCAGCGCGATGGCATCGACGAGGTTTTGCGCGCTCTTTTCACCCATTCGCTCGAGCGGGACGATATTCTTTTTTTCGAGCCGGTAAACGTCTGCGACGTTGTGGATGAGGTTCTGCTTGACAAGAAGGTCGACCACCGCCTCCCCGAGTCCTTCGATGTCCATTGCGCCTCGATGAGCAAAATGTTCGATGCGTCCGCGTACTTGCGCCGGACACTCGGCGTTTTCGCAGTAATACGCCGCTTCTCCCTCCGGCCGAAAAATTTTCGACCCGCATGTGGGACATTCTTTGGGCATGACGAACGCCTTTGCCGCCTTCGGGCGCTTGGCCCGGTTCACGCCGCTCACCTTCGGGATCACATCTCCGCCCTTTTCGACCACCACCGTATCGCCAATGCGCAAGTCGAGTTCTTTGATATAATCTTCGTTGTGGAGAGTCGCACGGCTCACCGTCGTCCCTCCGACGAAGACCGGTTCAAGTTCGGCAACCGGTGTGATCGTCCCGATGCGTCCGACCTGGAGCGTGATCCCCTTCAACGTCGTTTCGACCTGTTGCGCGGGGAATTTGTACGCGATAGCCCAACGCGGACTCTTTGCGACGGCGCCAAGCGTTTCTTGCTGCAGGAGCGAATCCACTTTCACGACAACCCCGTCAATGTCGTACGGCAGCTGCTCCCTCCGTTTTTGCCATTCGTCGCAGAATTTTTTTACGTCGGCGATCGAAGAACACACTCGGATGTGTTCGTTCACGACGAACCCCATCTCCTTCAGGAGCCGGAGATTCTCAAAATGACTTTTCAACGTGACGTCGTCGGATCGGAGAAAGTACGAGAACATATTCAAACGGCGGGAGGCGACAATCTTTGGGTCCTGCAATTTTAGCGTTCCGGAGGTGGAGTTCCGCGCGTTGACGAAAAGTTTTTCGCCTGCAAGTTCGCGTTCTTCGTTCATTGCCGCAAAGTCCTTCTTCTGCATGTAGACCTCGCCCCGCACCTCGAAATTCGACAACGCGTTTTTTGCCGTGCGAATGCGCAGGGGGATGGAGCGGATGGTGCGCAGGTTATTGGTCACATCGTCCCCTTGAACGCCGTCGCCGCGAGTCGCTCCGCGTACGAAGAGACCGTCCTCAAACACTAAACTTATTGCGACCCCGTCGATCTTTAGTTCGGCTACGTAACGGTACTGCTCGCCGTGCAGCAATGAAGCGACACGCCTGTCAAAATCGACGAGTTCCTCCTCGGAGTAGGTGTTGGCGAGTGAGAGCATGGGGACGGCGTGCGTGATGGTCGGAAATTCCTTCGTCGGCTCTCCGCCGACCCGTTGCGTGGGGGAGTCGGGTTGTCGCAGCGCGGGGAATTCCGTTTCGAGATCCGTCAGCTCGCGCATCAATGCGTCGTACTCCTGGTCCGAGATCGTCGGCTGAGATTCGACGTAGTACCGGTAGTCGTGGTTCCGGATTTTTTCGGAAAGCTCTTTTATCCGGCGTCCGGCGTCGCTTGGTTTCACGGGTCGCTTGTTGTGCGGCATGTTACGGTTTCGGTTTCAAAGATGCGAGAGAGAGGACGACATTGCGGAGGACCGCGCCGCGCTTTCCCAGCGCTCCGAGTTCGGTCCCGTTCAATGCAAAGCGGATACCCCCCGCATTCCCGAGAGTGAGCGTGAATTGTTTAGCTGCCGCCCATGTCCGCGCAGACTTCGGGGGGAGCATGGCGGTTTGGGGCGGCGCGCCGTCACGGCTGATGCTGATCCAGACTGAATCGACCGTCACTCCCCGGAGCGTTAGCGAATCCGGCCGCGGTGCTGCTTGGAGGGCTGCGAAAGTATCAAGGGCTGCTTTTTGCGGAAGAAGTTGCGTCTCCTGCTCTTTGACGACCTCCTGGAACGGGGTCTCTTGTGCGACCGGCATTTTGGTATCTTGTGTGGCGTAGTCGTACATAAAGTAAGCCATTGCCGCGACGACGACGGCAACAGCAATGCCAATCGCGGCTGTGCGATTGTCGTTATGGCGAATTAGTTCCGGTTTGACCCCAGTATGCGGGAGGGATGAGGTGTTTTGCTCGGCGAGCGTTGGAAGGGGCGTGTTGGTCCATCCGGAGCCAACCATGGGGCCGTTCTCCACAGAGTATTTCCCGCCGACCATGATGTCGAACTTTTTAAGAATGCTTTCCGGGGCGAGTCCCACGACAAGAGCATACTCGCGAATGAACGCTCGCACGTATGTCTGTGGAAGGATATCGAACGACCCCTGCTCGATCGCCTCAAGATATTTCACGTTGATGTGCGTTTTCCGCGAGATATCCGCGAGAGAAATATCCTTGGCCACCCGCTCTTTTCGAAGCTCGTCGGAGAACGTATTCATCGGCGGAAATAATTATTGATGGTAAAAAATGACCCTGACTTTTGGCAGCACAACATGGTTTTTCATGCTTAACATAATGATTGACGGCGTACTTTTCAAGAGGAGAATACACTCCACAGGGCTTGTCCGCATTTTCTTACGAACGGAGGTCTTGGGATCGTCGGTGAGAAGCTCTCGGCCTTAAGACTTGCTCCCCTGGTCGAGGACGTCGCGAATTTTTTTTGAAAGGTCTTCGATTTGATAGGGTTTTTGTAAAAAACCGTCCACTTTTTGTGCGAACGAATCTTCACCCAAAACGGAATCGCTGTAGCCGCTTGAAATAATGATCTTCAGCCCGGACTTCATCCTCCGGATCTTGTGGAACACTTCCTTGCCCCCCATTTCCGGCATCGTCATGTCGAGGAGCACAAGGTCGATATTCTTTTTTTTCGCAAGGATGTCGATGGCCTCTTTTCCGCGGCCGGTCGATTGCACCGCGTAGCCCAGGTCCGACAACATCGCGCTGATCGTTGTCCGCACAATCTCTTCGTCGTCGACGACGAGGATGTTCTCTTTCCCGCCGACAATTTTTTTATTTGCCCGGACAGTTTTGGACCTGAATGTTTCGGGAAGGCGGGGAAGGAGGATGGTGAACGCCGTCCCTTGTCCCGGTTCGCTTTGGACAGAAATATATCCGCCGTGTCCGTTGACGACGCCGTAGACGACCGAGAGCCCGAGGCCGGTTCCTTTCCCCTGTTCCTTCGTCGTGAAGAAAGGCTCGAACATCCGCTGCTGCACTTCCTTGCTCATGCCGGTCCCGCTGTCGGTCACTTTCATCGACACGTAGCTGCCGCTGCGGGTCTCGCCCGAAAGCGCGTTTCTGTCCTGGTCTGAATAGTGGACAGACGATGTCTCGATCGTCAGCGTGCCGCCGTTGGGCATCGCGTCGCGTGCGTTGATAAAGATATTCAACATCGCCTGCTGGATCTGCCCTTCGTCGCCGTTCACGATGACGACGTCCGGCGTAAAATTTTTCACGATGGTGATGTTCGGGTTGATGCTGCGTTCGAACAGGTGAATTGTTTCGCTCATGATGGCATGGATGTCGACCGGATGAACCTCCACCGTACTGCGGCGGGCAAAAGTGAGCAGCTGCCGGGTGAGCGACGCTCCGCGCTTTGCCGCTGTTTCGATAATGTCGACGAATGGGAACCATTTGTCGGTCTCGCTCATCCTCCGACGCATGATCGACGAGGAGCCCAGGATGGAAGCGAGGATGTTGTTGAAATCGTGCGCAACGCCCCCGGCAAGGTTGCCGATGCTGTCGATCTTCTGGGCTTGCATGATTTTTTGCTCGAGCTTTTTCTTCTCCGTGATGTCTCGCACCACGCATCGCATGAGGATGGGGATATGAGCATCGTCGTAAACGAGCGACGTGTTGACGCTCACGTCGATGACGGCCCCGTCCTTTTTGATCATCTGCTCCTCCATACCGCGAAACTCATCCCCCTTTTCGAACGCCTTCAATAATGTCTCGAGGACATTGAGGCGATATTCCGGCGGATACAGACGTGTGAGAGGATGTCCGATGATGTCGGTCTTTTGATAGCCGAGGTTCTCCGCCTCGGTCTGGTTGCAGCTGATGATGATGCCTTCGCGGTTGACGAGATGGTACATGTCAGGCGAGTGTTCAAAGAGGTCCGCATACTGCTGTTCCGATTTCCGCAGCCGGTCGAACAGATGCGCGTTGTTGAGCGCAACGTTGATGTGGTTCCCGAAGGCCGCGATGAGGTCGACTTGGCGCTCGGAGAAAAATCCTTTCACAGCGGTCGCAAGAAGGAGGACGCCGGCGAATTGGTCGGCCGCACGCAACGGCACCGATACCCATGAAGAAATCCCCGCGTCCTGGACCACCGGATCGGTGAACGGCGTGCCGGGAATGGCGCCCTCTTTTTGAGTATGGATCTTTTGCACCCACGGGATCGATTCGATGTTGGCAAGGGCTTCGGCGTTGAAGAAACTGAACGACGCGCCGCTGGAGTTCCGCAGTTGGAGTCTCTTCCCGTCGACGATGTACAGCCAGCCGTATTCCGTCTTTGCCAGTTCGACCACTTTTTGAAGCATGGTGCTCAGAAGGTAGTCGAGGTCGATCGATTGGTTCACCGATTCCGCGACGCGGTTCAGCGCTTCGAGTTCGCGCTTCTGCGCTTCGAGCTGCCTGCCGTATTTGAGCGAGAAATAGACGCTGGCAAAACCGATGATGCCTACGGTGATGATGCTGATGAAATCGAAGGGCGTGAGGGCAAGCTTGAGGACGATGTTCGCGCTGATGATCGTCACCATGATGACGACAACGGCGGTCGAGGCGACGATCTGCGCTTGCTCTACGAGCCCGAGGTTTTGCGTGAATGTTCTAAGGTTCCGGAAAAAATTTTTCATGTCCGATTAAATTTTCGGGATGTGCGTGACACGTTTCAACTCGCGTGAGCGTTTCAGCTTCCCCTCGAGCGTTGCGATCAACATCTCGGCGTCGAACGGTTTCGTGAGATAATCGTCGACGCCCATCTGCTTCCCCGCCCGCACGACGATATCCTGATCGAGCCCGCTCATGAAAATGAAGGGGACGTCCATGAACCGGTCGATCGCCCGGAATTTCTCGTAGAACGTGAAGCCGTTCATTTTCGGCTTCACAAAATCGATATCGCACACAACGATATCCGGCGTCAAGGTTTCGAGAGCTTTGAGCCCGTCTTCGCCCGAATTGACGGCAACGCAGTTGAACCCCGACTCCCCGAGCACGTCTTTGATGATGCTGAGGAACGAGTTGTCGTCGTCGAGCAGCAGCACGGTCCCTTTCGCCTTGAGCGATTGGAGGAATTGATTGATCTTTTGTTCGACGCTGAGGTGCTCCTGGTCGGAGATCTTGAAACGCTTGCGGATATCGACGAACGACGTCACCCCCAATTTCCATGCTTCGCGTATCGCGCTCAGATAGGCCTCGATGCGCACCTGCCGCTCGATGTCGACGTTCTCCTTGTCGGTGATCGCGAACGTTTCCTTCATCGAATCGATCTGAGATTGTTCGTCGGCGCTCACATTGCCGTCCGACCAGATCTCCGTGAGAAGCGTACGGTATGCCTCGAGCGCCGCGGGGGAATGCGGGATGTGGAGCGTGGTCGACTTTTCGTTACGGGGCTTGGGAACCGGAGGTGCATCGTTTTTTTCAAGCGGGGGCGGGATTTTTTCTTCGGATTTCTTCTTTTCCGCGACAGGAGGAGCTTTTGGCTGGGCAGGAGACTGCGCTTTTTTTTCCGCAGTCGCTTTTTCTTTAGCCTCGGCCTCTTTGAGCGCAAGGATCCGTTCTTTATACGCCCGGGCGTAGACGTTCCGCTGCTCGATCTCGAAGACCTTTTCGATGAAGTTCAACGCTCCGTCGAGATTGTTTTCTTTGATGGCTCTATCGGCGGATTTTAAAAGTTCGCTGATTGCGCGCCGAGTGCTGTCTGTCTCGCCAGCCATGATAAGTACTGTTCAATAATTTACGTGATTACTGCCGCGACACTGTTGCTGTTTCAGTTGACGCTGTCGAAACGATATTCGATAGCTTGCTTTCATTCCCGGCACGGTTGAGCGCGGAGACTCCGTAATACCAATTCCCGCCGGCAGCGGTCGAGTCGGTAAACTCATCCGTATTCCGTGCGGTGACAACGAGAAGATTCTTCACGTCGTCCGGATCGAACGATGGGGAAGCGGACCGATACAGGTTGAAATACACGGCCTCGTCGTTCCCGCCGGCGATATTCCAGGAAAGTTCAGCAGAAAAGCCTCTCATTTTCGGCGGATTAAGAACAGGAGCCTGCGGAGCAACTGAATCTTTCCATGTCATCGCTGGAAGGTCGGACCAATACGGGAATTCTTCCATGCCGAGGATCACCGCTGCTTTGTCCATATCCGAGGATGAGAAGAACACCACGCCGACGGCTCCGCGCTCTCTCGCCGCCTCGACCTCATCCTCAATCTCCGGCCAGCCGAACTTCTGTTGAAGCCCCAGGAGGATTCCGGGAATGATCGGCCGGTCGTAGGACACGCGTGACGTCCATTCTGTCACAAGAGGACCGAAGGGGTGTGTCTTGTTGTCCATTTCCCAGTACACCATCGGGATGACAAAATCCATTTTGCCGAGCTCCATCCAGCGGCGCACATCCTGATAAACGCTGTTGTACGCAGTCCATCCGGTGCCGGAATATTTGCCGATCACCGATGCTGAAACTTTTACCCACGGCTTCAGTTCGGTGATGGCATTGTAAGCGCCGTAGACGAATTGGTTCACCTGTTCGCGTTCCCAATTATCCCAATCGAGTTTGTAGGGATTCCCTTCGTAACTTTTGAACCGCGCAACGCTGATCGAATCGTGCGAATACCCGAGTTGTGGAGCGTCCTCGGGGTATCGGATATAGTCGAACTGCACGCCGTCGACATCGTATTGCTCGACGATGTCCAGAACGACGTTAATGATGAAGCGACGGGCTTCTGGAATTCCAGGAGAAATATCGACATACCGATCGTTGAGCGGCATCGGTTTTCCGTTCGCATCGCATACGATCCATTCCGGATGCGCCAAGTAGAGAGAACGGGGCGTCGTCTCGATGGGTGGTTTCTTTCCCCGCCAGACGGGGAACGTGTTGACCCATGCATGGATCTCCAACCCGAGACGGTGCGCCTCACGGACAGCATACTCGAGCGGATCCCAACCGGGGTCTTTTCCGAGAGTGCCGCTCAATAAATCGGACCACGGCTCAAAATGAGATCTATAGAACGCATCGCCGTTGCCGCGAACTTGAAAGAAGACCATGTTCATTTTCGCGGCCCGTGCCTTTTCAAAAACTTCTGTGATATGCGCCTGCGCCTTTGTCGAGTCGACGTTTGCATACTCGAAACGCGAGAGCCATACACCTCTCGCTTCCCGTTTGCCGGTGAACACCTCTTTGCAACCGTTCATCATCATCAACCCAAGAACGAGAAAACAGACCGCCGTTTTAATGGAATTTTTTTGTAGCTCTAGGGTCGATTTATCCATTCACAAAATTTCGCTTCAACGGGAGTCTTTGAGGTAAGCAGCTTTGGCCTCGGCAGTCAACACTTCATTCATGCTGCCGGTGCGGTAGCCCTGGAGGTCGAGCGTCACGTACGTAAATCCCAATTCTTTGAGTTGTGCGACGAGCGATGTCCGGAGCTCGCCATCGAGCAACCGTTGAAATTCTTCCGCGCCGATCTCGATGCGCGCCGTCTTGTCATCATGGTGACGCACGCGATAATGCTTGAACCCCGCTTTTCGCAAAAGAGTCTCGGCCTTGTCGACCTTTGTCAGGTTTTCTTTTGTGATCCCGAAACCGTACGGGAAGCGGGAAGAGAGGCAGGCGAACGATGGTTTGTCCCACGTCGGAAGGTTCAGGTGCCGCGAGATCTCACGGACTTCATTCTTTGACAATCCCGCTTCGAGCAGCGGTGAACGCACGTCATGTTCTTTCTGCGCCTTCATGCCCGGCCGAAAGTCTCCGACGTCGTCGGTGATCGTCCCGTCCGCGATCCACGGAATGTTCTCTTGTGCCGCAATCTCCGTCAGCTTCCCGAATAGTTCGGTCTTGCAGAAGTAACATCTGTCGGGAGGGTTCTCCTGGAACTTGAGGATGTCGGTCTCTTCGGTCGCGACTTCGCGAAAGCGTGCGCCAAAACTTTTTGCAAGACGAACGGCCTCTTCGTATTCTGCCGTAGGGTACGTTTCGGACTTGCCGATCACCGCAAGCGCTTTGGGTCCGAGAACGTCCGATGCGACTTTCAAAAGAAGTGTGCTGTCGACTCCTCCCGAAAACCCGATCGCCACAGCGCCGAGCTCTCCGATGATCCTTTTCAGGTGATCGTATTTCAATTGTGTCTGTTGAGAAAGCATTCCATCCGCCCTTGTTATTTCACAACCTCTCGTAATTCGTTTTTGCGCCGAACCAATTATCGCGTTGATAGCGCTTCCATGACAACGCGTCGTCCCAATTCAACGGGGAAAGTCTTTCCCGTCCATAGCTCAAACGCTTTTGCCCCCTGCTGTATAAACATTTCCACTCCGTTAATTGTTTGCGCGCCGTCCATTCTGGCATGGCGGAGCAAGGCAGTTTCTAGCGGAGTGTATATAATATCTACAATTATTTGCTGATTTGAAAATCGGATTTCCTTTGGAAGCGGAGACAATTCGGTATCCGGCGTCATGCCGACGGAGGTCGTGTTGATGATCAACGTAGAATCGGTTACTGCAGTTTGGAGGCTTCGCCCAAAAGGAACAAGCTCGAATACGGCGTGAGGAAACAGCTTCCCGAACTCATCAACGACCTGTTTCCCGCGTTCGGGGGTCCGGTTATAGACGCGAATGATTCTCGGAGATGCGTATGCGGCTACGGCATAAAGAGCCGCCCGCGAAGCGCCGCCCGCGCCGAGAATTAAAGCGGCAGTTCCTTTGATCTTCTTTGCAACTGGCTCGAGGGTCTTTTGCAAACCGTCGATATCCGTATTGTATCCTTTGAGAAGTCCGCGTTTATTAACGATCGTGTTGACTGCTCCGACGGCCGTCGCTGCATCGCTCACTTCGTCAAGAAGGGGGATGATGTGCCGCTTATGCGGGATCGTCACGTTGAACCCGGCGAAAGCATTTTTTTTCATCGACGAAATGAGAGCGGGAAGAAAATTGTCCGCCACCTCGAGAGCCCCGAATTTATAATGAAGTCCGAGCTGCTTGATCGCCGCCGAATGCATCGCCGGTGAAAGGCTGTGGCCAAGAGGACGGCCGATGATGCCGAGGTACCGATCTTCCATAGGGTTCATCTGTGAGGGTCGAACATTAAAAAACCTAATCTCGCCGTTTCGGGATTAGGTTGAGTGAGCTGCACGAAGAATGATGGTTACCGTTGAAGGAGCGACGCAAACTCCTTAATCGATTTCACGCCAAGGAACTCAGACTCGAACCGCTTCCGCAGGTCGCTGTGGAGCGAGAAAGCAGATTTCAGCGAATCGACGGCGTCGAGCATTTTTTTCATGACAAACAGCACTTTTGCCCGCGTGTAGTACGCCTCCGCAAATTGCTGGTTCATCTCAATGCAACGGTTGAGGGCTTTCAACGCTTCCTTCAGGTACCCGAGTTCGAAGAGCGTGTCGCCGTAGTCGAACCATGCTTCATAATTTTTCTTGTCAAGCTGCACGACCATCCTGTAACTGATGAGGCACTCGCGATACTTCCCGAGGTTGTACTCCACGTCGGCTTTCGCATACCAGAGTTCCGGATAGTCTCGGCAAATTTCAAGCGCGCGGTTATAGTCCTGGAGCGCCTTTTTATACTGTTCGAGCGTGTCGTAGCAGCTGCCGCGTCCGAAGAACGATTCGTAATGTTCATGGTCGTACTTGATAGCCTGGGTAAAACATTTGATCGCTTCCGGGTAGTTGCCGAGCTCTTCGTACGCGTTCCCCATATTGTGCCATGCAGGAACGTCTTTCGATTCGTAACGGAGCGTCTGCGAGTAGCACTCGACAGCTTCCTTGAACTTCTCCATGTTCGCCAACGCATTTCCCTTATTGTACCATGCAGCGCCGAAATCTTCTTTGATCGCGATGCACATGTCGTAACTCTCGATCGAGCGGGTAAAATCTCCCATGCGATTCAGAACGATCCCGCGATTGTACCATGCGTTGTAATTGTACGGGTCGAGGTTCAAATGCTCGTCGTAGCACCTGAGAGATTCTTCGAGCCGATCCATAAAGTCGAAGCAGAAACCGAGCTCGAAGAGCGCGTCTTTGTTCTCTTTGTTTTCCCGGAGCAGGAATTCAAAAATTTCTGCCGCTTCTTTATAGCTTTCAATTTTTTCAAGCGTCACGGCTTTATTGAACAGCGCTTCTTCATTGCCCGGGTCAATCGACAACGCTTTTTCAAAACTTTCAAGCGCGTCATCCACGCGGTTTGCGTTATCGAGCGTTATGCCGAGGTTAATATAGATCTCACCTTCATTCGGGTTAAGGCTGATGGCGTGTTCGTAACATTCGATCGCTTCGTCGTAGCGGTACATATTATTGAGGATCATTCCTCTTCGTATCCATGCATCGGAGCTGTAGGGGACGAACTCGATCAGCTGGTCGGCAAAGTGGAGGGCTTCTTCAAACTTTTCTTGTTCGAAATAGAAATCGACGATCTCTTCGAGGGCCTCGATAGTATGGATACCGTTCCCCCCCTTTTTCAGGATATCCTTGTAGCGCTCGATCTCCTCGTTTCGGTCGTTACGCCGGGGCGGCTGACCCCCTAATTCATCGTCGAAATTATCTGAATCCCAATGAGACATGATCTTTGAGATTAGTGAAGGTGGTTAAACCAATAAAACAAAAAAGCCGTTTTAAGTCAATAGCACTTTCCGCCTTAGAATTGAAGGATTCTCTTTAAGAGAACCGTTCAACTTCGGCTATTGCTTATTGTATTTCAATCGTTAATAAGCTATATTTAATGTTCAAGTCGCGAATGGTAGCCGAAAACATCAAAAATTTGCTAGAAAAGATAGATAAAACCTGCGCCGACGCCGGACGGGTTCCAGATTCTGTCAAACTGATAGCAGTTTCTAAAACATTCGGACACGAAATGATCCTCGAGGCAGTAAAAGCGGGCGTCTTTGATATCGGCGAAAGCTATGTGCAGGAGCTTTCCGGCAAGCATGATCAGGTTTCCGACCCGAGGATCCGATGGCACTTTATTGGACATCTTCAATCCAATAAGGTAAAATTCGTAGCAGATTGGATTCATCTCATCCACTCGGTCGACAATGACAGTGTAGCGACAGAGATTCAAAAGCGGGGGGCCGCACTGAAAAGAAAGATCAATGTATTGGTCGAGGTCAATACCTCTGGCGAAACGACCAAATTCGGTCTGAGGCCGGAAGGGACGGCGGAGTTCATCGGCCGCATAGGAAGGCATCCCAATGTGAAGGTTCAAGGGCTGATGACTGTGGGACCGTTATCGGAGGATATGGATGAGTCGCGGCGGGCATTTCGACGGCTGAAAAAGATTTTCGATGATGTGAACAGAGAAGGAATACTCCATGAGCCGATGACGCATCTTTCAATGGGCATGTCGCACGATTTCCCCGTTGCGATCGAGGAAGGCTCAACGATGGTGCGGATCGGGACGGCGATCTTCGGGTCGCGGACACAATCACACGTTAACTGAAGGAGGCATTGATGAAACTCACCCCTCTCGATATCAAGAAGCAGGAGTTCAAGAAAGTGCTGCGCGGGTACGATCCCGTTGAAGTAGATTCTTTTCTTGATATGATGTCGAATGAGTTTTCCGATTTGCTGACGCAATGCAAAGACATGACCGGGCAGCTCGTGGAATTCGAAACGCAGCTCCGCGACTACCGTCAGATGGAAAAGACGCTTCAGCAAACGCTCATGCAGGCGCAGGAGGCGAGCGGCCGCTCGATCGAAAATTCCCGCAAGGAAGCTCAACTCATCATCCAGGAAGCGGAATTAAAGGCCAATCAGCTCCTCGACCGCGCGCGCATGGATCTGTCGAGAATGAAGGAAGAGATCGCAACGCTGCGCTCGAAGAAAGAGTCGATCGTCAGCCGTTTGAAGGTTCTGCTCAACTCGGAAGTCGAGCTTATTAAAGCCATCGAGGTCGATGACGACGAGCTGTCGAAGGATCTGTCGAAGGGCAGCGGCAGAGACGCGATCGCGATCGATGATATTATGAAGAAACTCTGAACGGCGAGCAGTAGGCGGTAAGGGGTAGGGAGATAGGGTTGGACAATCGTAAATTGGCAGTCGTCAATCGAATATGAGTCCTCTGCGTCAGCACATTAACGAAGCGCTAAATTTCTTGCGAACGAAGACCTCGGCTACCCCGACAGTTGGCATCATTCTGGGGACTGGCCTTGGCGGACTGGCGAAAGAGATCAAGGCCGACGTCGTGATCGACTACGGTGACATTCCTCATTTCCCTCTATCGACTGTCGAATCTCACAAAGGCAAGCTGATCTTCGGCACGCTCGGCGGCAAGAGCGTTGTCGCGATGCAGGGACGCTTTCATTATTATGAAGGGTATACGATGCAGCAGATCACCTTCCCGGTGAGGGTGATGAAATTCCTCGGAGTCGACACGCTACTCGTATCGAACGCCGCCGGCGGCATGAACCCCGCCTTTGTGCGAGGAGATATTATGCTCATCACCGACCACATTAATTTGCTCGGAGACAATCCGCTCATCGGTCCGAACGATGAGGAACTGGGGCCGCGGTTTCCCGACATGTCGGAACCGTATACCAAGCAATTGATCGCGATGGCAGAGAAGATCGCGCGCGACGCAAAAATTAAAGTACAAAAAGGGGTCTTCGTGGCCGTTCCGGGACCCAACCTCGAGACAAGAGCCGAGTACCGTTTTCTTCGCGGCATCGGCGGAGACGTTGTCGGCATGTCGACAGTGCCGGAGTGTATCGTTGCCGTCCATATGTCGATGCGGGTGCTCGGGTTCTCTATTGTCACGGATGAATGTTTTCCCGACACGCTCAAACCGGCGAAATTGGACGAAATCGTCGCCACGGCGATGGCAGCCGAGCCGAAACTGACCGCAATAATGAAAGAAGTGGTAAGGCAATTAGGAATTATGAATTAGCAATTATGAATTAACAATTTAGGGAATAACGGCGGATGATGAATGCTTCAAATTCCTAATTCAAAATTCATAATTTCAAATTATCTGTTCCCCATGTTCAAAGAGCTGACCGACAAAATTAATTATTCCGAAGTCGAGAAAGAGATCCTCTCGTTCTGGGAGGAGAACAAGATCTTCGAGCAGAGCATCTCGTCTCGCGAAGGGCGTCCGCAGTACACGTTCTACGAAGGACCGCCGACCGCCAACGGGCGTCCGGGAATTCATCATGTTATGGCGCGGTCGCTGAAGGATATTGTGTGCCGCTACAAGACGATGTCGGGATTCCAGGTTCGCCGCAAAGCAGGATGGGATACGCACGGTCTCCCCGTGGAGATCGAAGTGGAAAAGATGCTCGGGTTCAAACACAAGGACGACATCGTAGCGTACGGGGTGGAGAAGTTCAACGAGGAATGCCGGAAGTCGGTCTGGAAATATAAGACTGACTGGGAAACTCTGACGAGAAAAATGGGATATTGGGTAGACCTTTCGGACCCATATATCACCTTTACGAACGAGTACATGGAATCGGTGTGGTGGGCGCTCAAGAGATATTTTGACGCAGGGATGATCTATAAAGGGTACAAGATCCAGCCGTACTGCCCTCGCTGTGAAACGCCGCTGTCGTCGCACGAAGTCGCTCTGGGTTACAAGGATGTCAAAGACCCGAGCGTGTATGTGAAAATGAAAGTTAAGGGGGAAACGAACACGTACTTCCTCGTCTGGACAACCACACCGTGGACACTCATCTCTAACGTTGCGCTTGCCGTCCATCCCGATGTCGATTATGTGAAGGTCGAACTCTTACACGGTGAGGAAGGGTCCGAGACCTCAACCGGCGAATTTTTGATCCTCGCCAAAGCGCGCTTGGGAGTCCTTAAAGAGAAATATAAGATCGTACAAGAGTTCAAAGGAAAGCAGCTCGCCGGAAAAGACTATGAGCGGATCTTCAACTATCATCAGACAAAAGAAAGAGGATGGTACGTTGTCGAGGCCGATTTTGTGACGACTGAGGATGGTTCGGGTATCGTCCACATGGCCCCCGCGTACGGCGAGGATGACTATCAGGTAGGACGAAAGTACGGTCTGCCGACGATCCATCCCGTCAACAAATCGGGCGAATTTGACGAGACGGTGACCGATTATAAAGGGAAGTTTGTCAAGGATGCCGATGCAGACATCATACAGGATTTAAAGTCGCGTAACATTCTTTATAAAAAAGAAGCGTATCTTCACAGTTATCCTCACTGCTGGCGATGTTCGTCGCCTCTGTTGTATTACGCGCGCGAGTCGTGGTATATCAGCACGACGAAATATGCCGCGAGGATGATCGAGCTGAACAAGCAGATCAATTGGATCCCGCCGGAGACCGGCTCGGGCCGCTTCGGCAACTGGCTGGAAGAAAACAAAGACTGGGCTCTTTCCCGCGACAGGTACTGGGGAACGCCGCTTCCGATCTGGGTCTGCGAGAAGTGCGGCACACAGAAATGTGTTGGAAGCATCGAGGAGCTGCGCGCCGGGAAAAATTTTCCCGACCCGCTCGACCTCCACAAACCTTCCGTCGACCCCGTGACGTTTACGTGCGAGAAATGCGGCGGGACGATGAAACGCACGCCCGAGCTCATCGATGTCTGGTTCGATTCCGGAGCGATGCCGTTTGCGCAGTGGCACTACCCGTTCGAACATCGTGATGTTTTTGAAAAGGCGTATCCGGCCGATTTTATCTCGGAAGGGATCGACCAAACGCGCGGATGGTTCTACACGCTTCACTCGATCGGGACATTTTTGTTCGATAAGCCCGCATACAAAAATTGCCTCGTCAATGAGCTCATCCTCGACAAGCAGGGACAGAAAATGTCCAAGTCGAAGAAGAACACGGTCGACCC
>DATJXA010000027.1:0-18857 GCA_035500675.1 Bacteroidota bacterium
CAGCGGTACACCGAGCCAATCGATCGAAGGTGCGCCGATCGATTCTACCTCGTCTTTGCGCAGGAGGTTTTCAAACACCTCCGGCGATGCCAGAAGCGGTAGCCCGGTGCGAAGAACGTATTCTGTCAGTCCCTTTCCTAATTTTTTTGGACGCGGCTGGGGATCGACCTCATCGACGAAATAGGGAAAGCTGAGCATCCGCGTCGAAGCGTCGTAGAGGGCGATGTAAAAATTTTTCGCCCACATCAGTTCATTGATGATCGAATGGACCGAAGAATAAAATTCTATGAGGTCGACGGTCGAATGCGTCTTCTCTGCGATGCGATACAGTGCCGACTGGAGCGCTTCAGCCCTTTTCCTTTCCTGAATGTCCGTGACGGCGCCCAATGTGCCGATGATGACGCCGTCGACGTCACGGTATGGGGACGCATTCACTTCAACCCAGGCACGCGTTCCGTCTTTTCGTTTCATGAACAGTTCGTAACGCTCGAGCTTGCCTTCGGCGCGGTCTTTGTTCCGCTCCTTCATGATGTGCCGTTCGCCCTCGGGAAGAAGAAGGGCGTATGCTTTCTTGCCGATCATCTCATCTGCCGCGTATCCGCAAATGTCCGACATACGAGAGTTGATATATCTCACGGTGTCGTCGCTGTCTGTGATGATAATCCCCTCTCCGAGACTCTGGACCACCGAGCGAAAACGGGTCTCGGATTTACGGAGCGTTTCTTCAGCCACCTCCCGTTGCGTAATATCGAGAAGCGTGCCATGCACGGCCGGCTTCCCGTTGTAGAGCGTTCGTGAACCGTAGACCTCGACCTGGATCTTGGTTCCGTCCTTTTTCACGCCGGTGAATGTGTAATGCATCGCCCCTTCTTCGCCGTTCATTCGTTTCTGAATGTTTTTGTTTACGATGGGTTGCGACGCTTCGGCAGTAAGGTCGTTGACGGGTTTATTGATAAGTTCATCCCGTTCGTAGCCGAAGATCTCGGCCAACTTCGTATTTGCAAATCGGAAGACTCCATCCTGGATCAGATACACACCGACCAATGATTTTTCGACAAGGCTGGTGTAGTGTTCGGATAGTTGCGGTACGAGCGAGCGGACGAGTCGATAATTTCCGAGAAGGAGAATAAAGAGGCCGATCGTTTGACCGAAGTATCCGGTGATGAAACCGACGATAGGCAGAGCATTATCGTTCCAGTATTCCGGCAGGAGTCCGCTGTGGAAAAGCGATCCCACGACGATGTTGACGTAGACGAGTCCGAAGCCGATTGCAATAAGTCGGAATCCTTTTAAGCCATGCTTATGAATGAGGGTCCGCAGGACGACGAAGAAGCCGAGGGCGATGAGGAAGAGGACGATAAGTCGTATAATGCCGGCAGAATACATCGATCACGCAAAGAAAATAATTTTTTTACCAACGGTCAAAGGCAAACGATATTTTTTTGAATGAATCCCACCAGCACATCGCCGGCATTCGCACCTTGCCGAAGCTACGTTCCGCCGGATTGCGCGGTTATTGCGGTAACAGAAGAATGTCGTATACGTTTGAATCTGTCGGACTGATTTTGCCCCCGCCCGTCCATTCTCCGGCAGACGTCCCGACAGCGCGAAATTCTCCAACGCCGGCGCCTCCATGATCATCCTGAGCGCCTACGAGAATCGTCATTTTCCACTGCGGCGTCGGCTTTCCAAGATACTTAAGAGGAATGCTAAACTCAACGGATTTTCTTTCGACGCTGCCGATCGGATTTCTTTTATCTTCCGAGCCGGGCAAATATTCACACAAAACTCGTCCTTGATCGTCCGTGATGCGAATGCCTCCTCCAACGGTAATAAGCCGGTCATATTTGCGGCTCTCGTCGAGCGTGAAATGTGAATTCTCGCCCACCTGCATAACCCCGGTGCTGTCCCCACGATGTATGGCAATTGCGGCCAATGTCAATTGAAAGCCATATTCAGGGTGCCAACCCGGGTTTGCGAGATTCCGGAATTGGAGTGCAAAATAGATTTCGGAAGAATCGCAGCGCACTTCTGCACGCGTGATGTCGAGGATTCCCGGCGCAAAGTTCACGTTCGTCGGATACTCGTATGTTCCGGATATTCCTTTATCGTCGCCGGTCGTGTCATCGGCTTGAAAAATAATTCTGGCGGATGGATTCGATTTGCGGACATCGTCCAACGTCAGCATGGGAAACGCAGGCCCCCGAAGCGCCGGGATGTTTGGGTCGAAAACGGGCTTTGCGAGCCTCAGGTCCTCAAAATATTTTTTTGATGAGAAATTTTTGAGATGCCATGGGATCGATTCTCCGCGAGGGGAAATATTCCTCGTACCGCTCGATACCGAGCAGACGGTGAGCGAGTGTCGTATCGAAAGTGTTTCAGCGGGCGAAAGAAGAGTGTTAAAGTACGCAGCGTCGCCGTTATGGAAGACCCAAAGATAATTGACGCCGTACGGCTGTGTCAGAATTTCCGGCACGAAAGTGACGCTGACAGAATCCCCCTCGACCGCGTATCGTGCTGCGATGCGCGAATCGCCGACGCGAAAGCGAAACGAGACATTGCCCAGTTGAGAGGGGAGCTTTGGATTGACCCGGATCGAATGTGCCGTAGCATCCACGCTGATGCCGAGATAATCCTGGTAAATGCTCTCCACAAATTCGGCTAAACTCCATGCCTGCGAAAATGCACCCGACAGCCGAGGCAGAGTTTCACCGGGCCGCGGTATCGCATCGAGAAGTTCCGACAACGTACCGACGCATCCGCGATGGAGGATCTGCTGGACCATATTATCCGTCATCGTGTACGAGAAGTCTTCCTCGTCGTTCCTCGTAAGCGCGTAGATCGCGCGGCCGTTCAGCCAAGACCAGACAATGCCGTTGTGATACGCAGCGTCCTGAACATACAGCGGCTCGTCATGATGGAATGGATGGAAATTCGAATCTGTTTCCGCCAGGGTTCCAACGCCGTATGGATAAATCAATTGCGAGGTCACTTGCTTCGTTATTTTTTCCCGAATGTCCTCCGAGTTCACGATGTCCAAACAAAAGAGCTGGTTCGGTCTCATTTCGTGCGAAGGAGCGCCGTCGGTTTGAAGGTGGTCATAAACCAGACCGTTTTTTCGGTCGACGAAATAGCGGTTGAAATTTTTCTCGACGCTGTCTGCCATGGCTTTCCATCGTGCGGCGAGATGATACTCGGTAAGATAATCTGCAATAAATGAGCCGATGAGCAGTTGGTTGTACCACAAGGCCTGAATGTCGCAGGCGCGATTTCCGCGCGGGGACCACGGTCCGTCCGGTCCGACAGCGTCCATCCACGTCTCGCCATCGCCGTGTGTAAGAAAGAAGAGGGAATCCGTATGAAATTTGATCGTCCCTTCGATGGACCTCTCGACGACCGGAAAAAGTTCGGTGAGAATTTCGGTATCGCCGGAATATTTTACATAGTCAAAAAGCTGTTTAATAAACCATGGAGTTCCATCGGCGGTGTTGTACGCGATCGAGTGAGGAGTGACGATATTGGGAATGCGGCCGTAGTTTGCGCTTGTCGAATCGGTCTGTTGGAAGCGGGCAAACGAAAGCAAGATCTGCCGTGCATCCGCAAAGTCGCCGGTAACAAATGTCGCTCCCGGAAGCGAGATGAAAGAATCGCGTCCCCAATAATTGTCGAACCAGGGCAATCCTGCAAAGATCCCTTTTACCGGAACTCCGGATTGCGATTGGTTCATGATGAGCGCGTCGAGCGAAAGCTTGGCCCACATAAGCGCAACGTTGAATTCTTCGTTATCGGAGTGGACAGCCGAAGCCTCCAGAAGATTTTCCATTCTCTGTCTTCTCGCAGCGATCAGGCTTCCGACATGCTGTCTGATGTTCATCAAAATCTCCGATACTTCCTTCGATGAACTTCCGGCTGCGACGACAAACGTCGAGCGCGGTCCCGATCCGGCAGAGGACAGGCCGATCCATGATGGAACGGAAGGATCCTCAAGTGCATTAGACTTTTTCCAAAACGTCGTTCCAGATTCCGAAGGTTCTTGCTGCGCGAAAGATGTCGCCGTTTGGAGACTCAACGCAAAACGATGGCTCCCGTCAAAATTTAGTTCAACGATAAAAGCATTGACGCTGTCAAGGAATGTGAAACGCTCATCACCGCCGTCCGGATACTTCCGAACGAGTTGATACGGAAGGACGATCGTAGTTGCAGCGGAGCGGTCGAGAGTTTTGTGGTCCACGGTCAGGAGATAATCGTTCACAATTTTTTCTGCATTGACATACCATCCCTGCCAGCCGCCGGAATTCTGAGCATTGACCTCCCCATAATATGTGCCGGCCTGTTTGTTCGTGTAGGCGAATTGGCGCGACTGGCCGACTACGTGAATTCCGATCTGGTCGACGAGAGGTGGATCGGCAAAGAGAGAAAAGTGGAAAGCGAAAAACGATACGACGGCGATGAGTTGTTTCATCAGAAAAACAATGCGGATGTTTTGGAAGAAAGATTTATCATGCTGATCCCGACAAACTCGGGAGAAGCATGCATGTTTTTAGTCAGAATAGTTGTTCGTAAAAACCTCTTGTATCTTTTGGCTCAGCAATGCTTCGGCATTTCTCATCGCATTTTCAGTCTTCATTTTTTTTGGAGAGATTTGATGGATCGCTTTGAGCCTCAATCGTTTCTGCAATAGCTCACTATTTCCCTCAATTTTACCCGTAAACGCGTACACCGGTTTTCCGCATAGTGAGGCGCGATGGGCAATGCCGTCAATCCCTTTGCCGCGGAAAGTCTGAGAATCGATTTTTCCTTCCGCAGTAATGACGCAGTCGCACTCTTTCAACAGTTTGTCGAACCGCATACTATCAAGGATATATTCTACCCCCGAAACAACTTGCGCTCCGCAAAAAGCGATCAGGCCTCCTCCGAGACCTCCGGCCGCCCCGCTTCCCGGCAGTGTGAAAATATTTTTGTCGAGGTCGCGCTCTATAATAGATGCATAATGGCGCAACGCAGTGTCGAGGGTACGGACTTGTTGGCTTGTCGCTCCCTTTTGCGGGCCGAATGTGAACGCCGCCCCGTGAGAGCCACAAAGAACATTCGAAACGTCCGATAGGCCGATCACTTTGACGCTTTTATTTTTTAATCTGTCATTCTTTATGTCGATCCGATGAAGTCTCCGTAAATATGCTCCGCCGTTTGGCAGTTCATCGCCATCCTTGTCAAAGAATCTTACACCGAGCGCCCGTGCGCAACCTGCGCCGCCATCGTTTGTTGCGCTTCCCCCCAAACCGACGATTATTTTTTTGCAGCCGGCCGCGGCCGCTCTGAGCATCAACTGTCCCACGCCAAACGTCGTCGCATGCGCGGCATCGTATTGAGATGGCTTCAGCAAGCGCAATCCCGCCGCCTCCGCCGTTTCGATGACGGCGGTTTTTCCATCCCCCAAAATTCCCCAGCGTGCGTTGACTATCATCGAATCGATGGGGCCTTGAACTCGTGCCGAGAGACACCGTCCTTTTGTTGCGCGCACGAGACAATCGAGCGTTCCGTCTCCGCCGTCGGCGATCGGAGCGAGAACACAGCGAGCATTCGGATGAACGCGTTTCAGAGATCGTGCGATGATTGCTGCAGCGTCATACGCCGAAAGCGATCCTTTGAGTGCATTCGGTGCGATGAGAAAATTCATGTGGGAAGTTAGGCAAATCTGAAGTGAAAAGCATCGGAAGACAAAGAGGGATGAAAGATTGCAAAATTCCAATAAAATTCTTCCGTCTGCAAAGAATCTGGTTCTAGGATTTCTCTCTTAACTACGCAGGCTTCTCCCCGCATTGATTTTCAGCCAATTTTTCCATTAATTTGTGCTGGTCACAAGCAATGTTTTTTGAAAAACCACCTTTTTGAACGGAGACGATATGTCATCGACTATTATTACAGATGTATGGGCGCGGGAGATCCTCGACTCGCGCGGCAACCCGACGGTTGAAGCGGATGTTGAGCTTGAAAACGGAGCGATGGGAAGAGCGGCTGTCCCAAGCGGGGCTTCGACGGGAGAGCATGAAGCGGTCGAACTTCGGGACGGCGATAAAATGCGCTACAACGGCAAGGGCGTTTTGAAAGCGGTCGAGAATGTCAACAACGTCATCGCGGACGAGCTTACGGGATTCGACGCGCAGGATCAGGTCGGCATCGATAAAATGATGATCGAGTTGGACGGCACCCCAACCAAAAGCAAACTCGGAGCCAATGCGATACTCGCGGTGTCCCTCGCCTCTGCGAAGGCGGCTGCGAAAGCGCTCAATGTTCCGCTGTACCGTTACATCGGCGGCTCGAACGCCAAGATCCTTCCAACGCCGATGATGAACATCATTAACGGCGGACGTCATGCCGACAGCAACGTCGATTTTCAGGAATTTATGATTGTACCGGCCAACGCGCCAACCTTCGCCGAAGCGCTGCGGATGGGAGCGGAAGTGTTCCACGCGCTGAAAGGCGTTCTCTCGAAGCGTGGCTACAATACCGCGGTGGGCGACGAAGGTGGGTTTGCCCCAAGCCTGAAATCGAACGAAGAGGCGCTTGAGGTGATCGTCGAAGCGATCACCAAGGCGAAATACAAAGCTGGAGAAGATATTTTTATCGCGATCGACCCGGCCGCAAGCGAAATGTACGAAAACGGAAAGTACCTATTCTATAAGTCGACGCAGAAAAAGGCCTCGCGGGAAGAAATGGTGAAGCTCTGGTCGAAGTGGGTGAAAGATTACCCGATGATCATTTCGATCGAAGACGGTATGGCGGAAGACGATTGGGAGGGATGGAAGATGTTGACGGACGAGCTCGGCAAAAAAATTCAGTTGGTAGGGGACGATGTGTTCGTGACAAACGTCGAATTCCTCAGCAAAGGAATCGATATGGGAGTTTCCAACTCTATCCTCATCAAAGTGAATCAGATCGGAACGCTCACGGAAACGCTGGATTGCATCGAGATGGCAAAGCGAGCCCACTTTACCGCCGTGATCAGCCACCGTTCCGGCGAAACCGAAGATGCAACGATCGCCGACATCGCCGTAGCAACCAACGCCGGGCAAATTAAAACGGGATCGACAAGCCGTACCGACCGCATTGCCAAATACAATCAACTCCTTCGCATAGAAGAGGAGCTTGATTCGAACGGCATTTACGCAGGGCTCAGTGCATTCAACGTGAAGATATGACCACAAGATTGCGGGATTGCACTATCGACCCGTGCAATCCTGCAAGACTTCATCACTCCATAATTCCATTCCCGAAAGATGACCCCTTCAATTAAGTTCGGAACCGACGGCTGGCGCGGCATCATCGCCGACGACTTCACGTTTGCAAACGTCGCAAAAGTTGCGCTGGCGACCGCGCGGTATTTCAAATCCCACAAAAAAATAAAGAACGGCCTTGTGATCGGGTACGATTCGCGCTTCATGTCGGAAGAGTTCGCGCATAAATCGGCTCAGGTGATCGCGAGCGCCGGCGTTCGCGTAAAGCTCGCCGATAAGATCTCGTCGACGCCGATGACATCGCTCGGTATCGTCAGGATGAAGGCGGCTGGGGGCGTCGTAATCACGGCGAGCCACAATCCGGCGAAATACGACGGCTTCAAGATCAAGGGAGATTTTGGCGGACCGGCGCATCCGGAAATGGTCGCGAAGGTGGAGAAACTTCTCGCTCCGATCCTGAAAGCGAAAGAACTTCCCTTAACGGTAAAGCCATTCGATGAACTCGTCGCCAAGAAGATGATCACGTTCGTCGACCTGACGTCGATGTATATCAAGGACATAGAGAAAAAGATCGAAGTCGATCTCATCAAGGCGACGAGGATCAAGATTTTGTATGACGCGATGTACGGCGCTGGGCAAGGAGTGATGGAGCAGATCATCCCGAAGGTCGGCACCATCCGGAATTCGTTCAACCCTTCCTTCGCAGGAGGGCATCCGGAACCGCTCGCTCAAAACCTCGAGGAGCTCAGCTTCGAAGTCCGCGACGGCAAATACAATATCGGCATCGCGACGGACGGCGATGCCGACCGCGTCGGAGCGATCGACGAAAAAGGAGCGTTCGTCGATTCACACAGGATCTTTGCCATCCTTCTGAAATATCTTGTGGAGCGGAAGCATCTCAAGGGCGAGGTGGCGAAGTCGCTTTCGGTGAGCGAACTCATCACGAAAATGTGCCGGCGCTACAAACTCGTGCTCAACGAAACCCCGGTCGGCTTCAAGTACCTTTGCCGCCTCATGACCGAAAAGAAGATCATCATCGCGGGAGAGGAGAGCGGAGGGCTCGGCGTGATGGGACACATCCCGGAGCGCGACGGCATTTTCGTCGGCCTTCTTCTGGCCGAGATCATGGCTGTGCGCCGGAAAAAGCTGAGCGAGCTTGTCCGTGAACTTTTCGACGAATACGGCGAATACCATTTCGGAAGGATCGACAAGCACGTTGCCGAACCGGAGAAAAAGAAGATCGCCGCCTTCTATTCACGAAATCCAAAAAAGATCGGGCCATTCACCGTCGAACGGGTCGACACGACCGACGGATATAAATTTTTTGTCCACAACGGATGGATCCTCGTGCGGTTCTCCGGGACCGAGCCGCTCGTACGGTTCTACGCGGAAGCGGACACGCCGGCACGGATGAACGCAATGCTGAAAGCCGCGACAACGATCTGAAATTTTCTCGTCGATGAATAGCTCCCGCAGCTATAATTTTTTCTATAATATCATGCCGGACGGAACGGTGAAGCAGATCAACCCGTTCACCGGCACTGAAGTGTGGGCTGTTCCCGGTCGGGGAGACAAGCCCATCACCAACGAAATTCCGGCAAGCGCAAAAGAAATCGAGCATGCGACGCCCGAAGGTTACTGCAGTTTTTGCGAAACCCGCTACTTCGAAGTTCCCCCCGAAAAAGCCCGCCTTATCAAACAGGATGGAAATTATCGGACGCTTACGCGCGTTCCGCCGGATCAATACAATAACACGACGGCTGAATTCCGGCGGGTCGGCAACTTGTTCGAGATCGTCACGATCGACTATTGGAAGAAAAATTACGACTACCGGTTGACGAAGGATGCCGTTGCATGGCGCGATGCATATGTCGCCAGCCCGAAGGGGGCGGAACATCTTGACGCAGTCATCGACTATAAACTGAAGATATCGAATCACTCCGGACAAGAGATGAATCACAAACTTCAGTCGAATAGAGAAAATATGATTGATGCTTTTTTCGGAGGTTGTCACGATCTCATCATAGCGCATAAACATTACATCGACGGAGCAAAATTCGACACGCAGCTTCGCTCCTCCGGGGAGATCAGCCGTGAAGAACATTTTCAGTACTTCCGTTTCACGGTCGATGCGATGCGCGATATGCTCAGCTATAACCGCTATGTGAGATACATCAGCGTTTTTCAGAACTGGCTGCGGCCGGCAGGAGCGTCGTTCGACCATCTTCATAAGCAGCTCGTCGGGCTGGACGAATGGGGAAACTCGATGCTTCTTCAGATCCAAATGCTCCATGACGACCCGAATATTTTTAACGAGCTCGGGGCCAATTTTGCCGCACAGTATAATCTGGTATTTGCGGAAAATGATTTTGCCATCGCCTATGTGGGGATCGGCCATCGTTATCCGACGATCGAAATTTATTCCAAATCAATGGCTAGCCGCCCGTTTGAGCATACCGACCGTGAACTCCGCGGTGTGAGCGACCTCGTGCACGCCTGCCATGCGGCGATGGGGAGCCAGATCTCGTGCAACGAAGAATGGTACTATACTCCGATCGACGCCGTCTACAAGATGCCGTGGCATGTTCTTCTCAAGTGGCGCGTTAACGTTCCCGCAGGCTTTGAAGGTGGCACAAGCATCTTCATCAACCCGTTTACGCCGATCGGCATGCGCGATAAAATAGTTCCACGATTGTATCACCTCCGGAATTCGGGGGCGATCGAAAACTTCCGGATCGCGGAAGAGTGCAAGCTTTCTCCGAACCCGCTTCTGTATTATTTAAAATAAATCTTCGCTCAACCTCACGGGCTGGATAGCCCGCCCGCGGTATTTCTCTCGCACAGTTCAGAACGCAATCGGTGGTGTAACTTCAATGCTGATTCGACGTATGGTGAATGGGGTTTTCAAATCCTCAACACTATCGATCAATCAGAAGGAAAAACCAATTGAAACTCTCACTAGCGGTCACTATTGCTGTGTTTTTTTCCACTGTTACTGCCGCCCAAGGAAAACACGGCGAAATCTCCGGAAGGGTCATCGATGGAACGACGCAGCAGCCTCTTCCGGGAGTGAATCTTATCGTTGTCGAAAAACCGACGACAGGTGCGGCGACAGACAGCGACGGGGATTTCCTCATTAAAAACCTTGATGTAGGCGAATACAGCCTGCGCGCAACTCTTATCGGTTACCAAACCGTTGTTCTTACGGACATCGTTGTGTCCACCGGGCGAAGTGCAAAAGTGAAGATCAAAATGGAAGAAACATCCGTTGAAGTCGGCGAGGTGGAAGTAAAAGCCGATTATTTCAGCCGGGCGGGGTCGATTAGTCCGGTCAGCACCATAGGCCTCAACGGCGCAGAAGTCGCCCGGTCACCCGGTTCGATTCAAGACATGGACCGGCTCATGTTATCTTTGCCGAACGTCGGGAATTCAAACGACGAGTCGAACGAGTTGATAGTACGCGGAGGATCTCCCGATGAAAACTTGACGGTCATGGATTACATCGAAATTCCTTCGACGAACCATTATCCCAACGAGTTCAATTCAGGTGGACCGATCAACATGGTGAACGTCGACCTCATCGAAGACGTTCGTTTTTCCACGGGCGGATTTCCAGCGCAGTACGGCGATAAGCTCTCTTCCGTGATGGATGTAACGCTCCGCGAAGGGGACCGCCGGCGCTCGTTCGCATCCAACACCGGGTTCAACTTTGCGGGGTTCACTACGGTCATGGAAGGAGGAATCGACAACGGGAAGGGCTCGTGGATATTTTCCGCCCGCCGAAGCCTCCTTGAAACGCTCGATAACATCACAGGAATATCTGCGCTCGGACTCACGGCGATCCCCAAATATTATGACACGCAGTTTAAAGTCGCGTACGATCTCTCGCCGACGCAGAAGTTCATGATGAGCGGAATTTACGGCAACGACAAGATTCTCATCAACGGGGATCCGAAAGAAAAAAATACTCAGAAAGCGGGGATCACCGATTCCTCGAGCGTCGAGAACGTCGACGTACACACGAATCAATATGCAGTCGGGGCAAGCCTCAAGAGCCTGTGGGGGAATGAAGGATTTTCCGTCCTCACGCTTTATTCATTCGGCAATAGATACAATGTGGGCGTCACGGACGACTTTACGCGTCGTTCGTATGACGCGACCGGAGCCGTAACGAGCAGCACCCTTCTCAATTCTCGGAGTGCTTTCGATGAGAACAACTACGAGTCCATTCTCGCCGGACGTTACGACCTCGTCTATCGGTTGTCGGACGAACACGAACTGTCTGCCGGCGCTCAGTATCAAACGACGTGGAAGTTCGACGGGCTGTCAACGTATGAATCGGATTCACTGCGTTTCGATTTAAACGATGACGCCTTTTTCGAAACGTACCCGCAGCGATTTCCTAACGGCCATGTCGAAACCCATCTCGGTTTGGGGGAGGCCTCGAAAGTAAGCGGATACCTCAGCGACAACATCTCTGTCATTCCGCGCACGACCGTTACCGCCGGTCTCCGTTATGATTACTTCGGCTACTCGAAACAGGGCAACCTTGCACCCCGTGTAAGCGTCTCGTACGAACTCGTTCCCGAGGTAACCCGACTCAATTTTGCGTACGGAGAATTTTATCAGGTGCAGCCTCTGCCCGACTATTCCGACAATCAGAACATCGGCTACAATAATTCGCTTCAGAATGCTCATGCCCGTCATTTCGTCGTGGGCATCGAGCAGATTCTCGGCGAAGGCTTGAAGGGAAGCATCGAGGTCTACGACAAACAATACTCGCACCTTGCCGTCAGCGAACAATTTATCGAGTCATTTGTCGACCCGACCTTCCGGTCGGACAGAATCTTCACAATCATGAACCGTCATTCACGCGGCGCCGAAATTTTCCTCCAACAAAAACAAGTAGAGGATTATTTCGGCACGATAAGTTATTCGTATTCTTCGACGACGTCGGATGATCCGAGAAACGGCAGGGAAGGCAAGACGTTCGTGTCGGATTACGACTATCCCGACATTCTCACCGTTGTGTTTGGCAAGCTTGTCAAGGGAGCGAGGAGCTGGCTGAATGGATCTATCATGAAATATCCGACGCTAATTCTCCCGTTCTCCGACGACATGGAAGTGAGCTTCCGGTTCCGGTATTCTTCCGGTAAGCCGTATACTCCGCAGAAGTTTGTTACGGACGAACAGGTCTGGGTCGGCAATGTGGCGTGGTCGAAGGGGGTGTGGGTGAATGCATCGGATGACGTCAACACGGCGCGATATCCCGCGTACCACCGGCTTGACATTCAATGGATCAGCAGATACCAGATGTCCGGATGGAATATTGTAACGTATATTGCCGTCGAGAATCTCTACAACAGGGACAACATCGCTTCATATGAATACGCAAGCGACGGGACAATTCAAACCGTTCATCAGTTCGCTTTCTTCCCGGTGGGCGGAGTTGCGGTAGAATTTTAATCGGAGCCTATCCTCTTCGGCAGAGTTGACTACGTCGACTTTTTTCCCTTATATACTGCGGCGCGCGGCCAAAGAATGGCTCGCGCGCCGTTTTGTTTTCGTATTCAACTTTGCAAATTGAGATCGAGCTATGGTGGAATCGTTCTGGCTCTATCCGCTTCTTTTTTGTACGGCCGGCATTGCGGGTCTGGTGGATTCTATCGCAGGCGGAGGCGGCCTTATCACGCTTCCCGTTCTCCTCGCGGTGGGCATTCCTCCGAAGTTCGCATTAGGGACGAATAAATTTCAATCGAGTTTCGGCAGCTTCACTGCCGCCATTTATTTTGTAAGGCATGGGGTTGCCGGATTAAAGGAGATCAAGACGGGCGTGATCTTTACACTTGTAGGAGCCGCTGTCGGCGCGTGGACGGTACAGCAAATTAATTCAACTGTGTTGAATCAGATTATACCGTTCTTCCTTCTTGCGATCCTTCTCTATACTTTTGTCGTGCCGAAATTCGGAGAGTTTGATGGCGCCCCAAAGTTTTCGCGGAATATTTTTTTTATTGTTGCAGGCCTTGTCTTCGGTTTCTATGACGGGTTCTTCGGGCCAGGGGTCGGGTCGTTTTGGGCGATGGCAATTGTTTTTGGGCTTGGGGTGAATCTTACCAAAGCCACCGGCACGACAAAGGTCCTGAACTTTACCAGCAACATCGTCTCGTTTGCTCTTTTTCTTGCCGGGGGCTATGTGATTTTTTTTGCGGGGATGACGATGGCTGTGGGACAGATTGTCGGAGCGCGGTTCGGATCCAGAATGGTTGTAAAGAAAGGAAGCTCGTTCATCAGGCCTGTCTATGTGGCGGTCGTGGTCGCCACGACGGCGAAGCTTCTCTATAATGCGTATATTCGTTAACGAGAACCGGAAGTTACCTTGTCTCGCTTCGCATAGTTGAATTCCATATAGTCTAATAATACACGAAACTCTACATTGTCTTGTCGTTAAAATCATGAACACAATTGCCGAACGCTACGTCAAACTGGCGCTGCGCGTTGGACAGTATGATCCGGATTATGTGGATGCCTACTACGGCCCGGAAAATTGGAAGCCATCCGACTCATCGAAAGAAGAAAAATTTCCCTTCGAGGATCTTGATGCCGAGGTGAGGGAGTTGATCGCCTCGCTGGGAAAGATCGACCCTTCACATGAACCTCAGATCGAAAGACTGCGCCACTCGTCGCTGGCGAAGCAACTCGTTGCAGTCAAAGGGAAGATATTTCTTTTGTCGGGCGGAAAACTTTCGTTCGATGAGGAGTCGAAACAATTGTACGACGCAGTTGCTCCGGTACATTCCGAGGGACATTTTAAGAAATTGCTCGATGAACTCGGAAGCCTGCTGCCCGGCAGGGGGACGGTGTCGGAACGGCTCGAAACGTACCGCCGGTCGTTTGTCATACCCAAAGATAAACTCGACGCAGTATTCAAAGCCGCGATCGCCGAAGGCCGAAAAAGGACATTGAATCATATTCAACTTCCGGCCAACGAAAACTTCACAGTCGAATACGTCAACAATAAACCATGGAGCGGATATAATTGGTACAAAGGAAACAGTTTCAGCGTCATTCAGGTGAACACAGACCTGCCGATCTTTATCGATCGCGCTGTTGATCTCGCCTGCCACGAAGGGTATCCTGGACACCATGTCTATAATTTATTGATGGAAAAAAATCTCTTTCGCGAACGCAGGTGGATGGAGTTCTCAGTCTACCCGTTGTTCAGTCCCCAATCGCTCATTGCCGAGGGAAGCGCGAACTTCGGCATCGAAGTGGCCCTGCCGGGAGAAGAACGAATTGCGTTTGAACGCGAAGTGCTTTTTCCTAAAGCGGGCTTCGACCCTGCGCGTGCAGACGAATATTATAGAATTCAATCAGTGAAGACCAAACTCGACTACGCCGGGAATGAAGCGGCGAGAAATTATCTCGACGGGAAATGGACGGAGGAACAATCGGTTGAATGGCTCGTGACCTATGCGCTGTTTTCGCCGGAGCGGGCGGCGCAAAGACTCAAGTTCATCGAGAAGTATCGCAGTTATGTCATCAATTACAATCTTGGCCAGGATATGGTCAGGGCGTTTATTGAAAAGCGTGGAGGGACGGAGAAGAATAGTGAACTCCGCTGGAAATTATTCGAAGAGCTGCTTTCCGAGCCGCACTCTCCGAGCAACCTGAGGGGTGTCAGTTAAAAGTGCAAAAGTAAAATGACTATAGTCATCATTCCGGCATTCATCATTTAACTTTGCGCTTTTAACTGTAATTTTACCCGTTGCATTTTAAGTTTTACACTTACCCCCTCAATTGTCCGAAATTTTCGAGTCTGCGTTGTAAAGCGTGATTCCCCAATTGTAAGGGTCCGGCGGGGGATCGTCGTTCCATCCGTCGAAGCTGTGCGAGCCGTCGCTTTGGTATCGCACGACATACTCTCCCGCTTTGAGGACGATCGAACCGTCGAACCGCCTGTTTTTTTCCGCGCCGCCGGCCGGTTCGGTCATCCGGTACGTCATCTCCCACACGGTCCTGCCCGTGTTTGCATCCTCGATCCAGCCGTAATCGTACATTTCTCCGTCGCGTCCTTCGCCGAGCGCATAGATGCGAACTTGTGTGTCTTTGTCGAGGGTAAAGTCTTTGTGTTTGCGTTCGTCGTCCCCGACGCGAATGATCCGGGCAAGGATGGATTTGGCGTGATCATCATCGTATGGTGCGACGTCGGTCGAAGCGAATTTATCGTCCGCGCTCATAAGAGTGATGCCCCAATGGTCCGGGTCGAAAGGAGGCGCCGCGTTCCAGTCGCCATAATTGTGCGAGCCATCGCTCACGTAGTTCACGACGTAACTTCCTTTATCGAGATGAATGATCTTGTCGATCATTCGATTTTTTGTTGCGCCTCCTGCGTTCTGCGTATCGAAGTATTTCATCTCCCACACTTTTTTGTTCGAGTTGGCGTCCATGATCCAGCCGTAATCGACCATCTCACCGTCTGTTCCTTCGCCGATCGCAAGGACGCGAACGTCCATTCCACGGTTGAGGGTAAATCCTTTTGACCGAAATTCCTTGTCGCGCACGCGAGTGAGCTCTGCAATGATGTTCTTCGTCGGGGCATTTTCATACGTGTACAACATGACATTCTCTTTCATTTCGGGACGCGCGGCCCGGACGGTCATTCCCCAGAACTCAGGGTCGTACGGCGGCGGGGCATTCCACTCGCGCGATGAATGTGAATCGTCCGTCACAAAAAAGGCGGCGTAGGTTCCCGCGGGGAGCGAGATCGTTTCTTTGATCATTCTGTTTTTCTTGTCGCCGCCTGCGCGGTCCAAGTCCCTGTTCATCATCGTCCAGACGACTTTGTCGTTCTTAACGTCCTTAATCCATCCATAATCGAACGCGCCGTTGGAGCGCAGCTCGCCGATAGCGTAAATCTCAAGGTCGGTCGGCTTGCTGAGGACGAAGCCCTGTTTCTCGTACTGATTATCCCATAACCCAGACATCGAGAAAAGGGAATTCTTCCTGTACGCTTCTTGAATTTTTTCGATCGCTCTGTTGTCGAGATGAGTTCCCTTTCCTTTGACGGTGATGAGGAAGTCCCTATAGTCGTGCGAAAAATCATCGCCGTCGCTCCAGTTGAAGAATTTGTCTCCGAGAAAATCCATGAAATCGGAGAAGCCGTTGACGTTGTAAAAATTATAGGGGAAAGAAGCGTAGTAGACTTCGTACGTTCCTTTGGGAAGAGAGAGCGTGTCGCTGTACGTCTTTGAATTGCGGTCGTCGTCCTTCAACGCCGTATGATGGATCTCCCACACGACCTCGCGTGTGTCGGAGTTTAATATCCACGCGCGCGTCCAGAGCGGAATTTTTCTGCTAGCCGCGACGACATCGATCGATACCACCTGTGGTTCGTCGAGAACGAATCCCTGGAATTCAACGTCGCTCTTATGAAGGTTGTGGATGTCGGCAAGAACGTCGTTTTGCGCTTCGCTGCGAGCTGTGACAAGCAGGAATGCGGTAATGAAGGCGAGTAGCGAAATTTTGCCCATCGCAACTGCTCCTTTCTGATCAAAAAGAACTTGAGTGCACGACATGAATTTGGCAAAAAAAGCACTTTAATTTACGCAATAATGTTGAAATTGTTTCTCTATAAAAGAACGCCTATTCCTGCGGAACCCTTCCGGAGGGTTTTTCGTTGAAATCCCCTAACAATTGCATCGATGATGCCGCGGACCTGTTCAATGATTCGGTCGTAGACGAAAGGATACAGCCCTTGGTAATGTTACAGTTTGGATGCCCGCCAAGAACTTGCGGGCATGACGATGCGCAGGGTTCGTTATTCCCGAACGTTTTTATCGGGAATCCACATACCGGCAGATTGGAGCTTTCAAACTGTAACACTACCCAGCCCTTCATGGCATCTCATTCTCTATTTCTCTATCTTGACGTTGCCATTACAACCCCATCACTGATAAATCATTCATGCAACTTCTCTTTTCGTACCTCAAACAGTACTGGAAACTGATCGTTCTTGCGTTGTTTCTTGCGACGATCAATCAGACATTTTCACTTCTCGACCCGTTGATTTTCCGGCACGTCATCGATGAGTACGTGACGCGCTTTAAGGAATATTCCGCGCCGCAATTCTTCAAAGGCGTCGGCCTGTTATTGGGGGCGGCAATCGGCGTTGCATTCGTATCGCGGGTCGCGAAGAATTTTCAGGATTACTATATCAATGTCGTCACCCAAAAGCTGGGAGCACAGATCTATTCCGACGGTTTGAAGCACTCGCTCGAGCTTCCGTATTCTGTTTTCGAGGACCAGCGGAGCGGCCAGACGCTCGGGACGCTGCAACAAGTGCGGATCGATGTGGAGCGGCTTATTGCAGCCACAATCAACATTGTTTTCACGACTCTTGTCGGAGTCGTGTTCGTCACGATCTATGCGATCAGTGTCTATTGGCTTATCGCGCCGGTGTATTTCTCCACGATTCCAATCCTGGGCGTCCTCAGCTCCGTTCTCGGCAAGAAAATAAAGAAAATTCAAAAAACGATCGTTGCCGAGACAACGGGCCTCGCGGGATCGACGACCGAGTCGCTCCGCAACATCGAACTGGTGAAAAGCCTCGGCCTTGCGCAACAGGAAATCGGACGTCTCAACGGAACGACCGAAAAAATCCTTAAACTCGAGCTCAAAAAAGTCCGTTATCTCCGCAGCCTGAGCTTTATCCAGGGAACGTCCGTGAATTTTCTCCGGACGACGATCCTTTTTCTCATGCTGTATCTTATTTACGCCCAGCAAATAACGTTCGGACAATTTTTCTCGTTGTGGATTTATTCCTTCTTCATCTTCGGCCCCTTGCAGGAAATGGGGAACGTCATCAACATCTATCGTGAAGCGGAGGTATCGCTCAACAATTTCGATTCCATCCTCAAAATGCCGAAAGAGCCAATGCCGGTCGATCCAATCCCGGTTCCCGGTGTCGGCACGCTTGAATTCCATGATGTGAGCTTCAAACACCAATCGGCGACGAACCATGCTCTTAACGGAATCTCCTTTTCAACGCAAAAAGGGGAGACCGTGGCATTCGTTGGACCGTCGGGGTCGGGCAAAACTACGCTTGTGAAGCTTCTTGTCGGATTGTACGCACCACAGACGGGGCAAATTCTTTACAATGGACACAAGAGCACGGAAGTGGAATTGAATCAATTGCGTGAAAAGATCGGATTCGTTACGCAGGATACGCAGCTTTTTTCCGGCAGCATCCGGGAAAATCTCCTCTTCGTCAACCCCGGCGCCTCCGACGCAGATTGCATGGAAGTGCTCCACCAAGCGGCGTGTCAGAGCCTCCTCGCCAGGGCCGACAAAGGGTTGGACACTGTGATCGGCGAAGGAGGAGTGAAGGTCTCCGGCGGGGAAAAACAACGCCTTTCGATCGCGCGCGCATTGCTTCGCCGGCCGGATATTCTTGTGTTCGACGAAGCGACGTCGTCGCTGGACTCGCTTACCGAAGAAGAAATCACCGGGACGATCCGCGATATCTCCACGCGGAAAGACCTCATCACAATTCTCATTGCGCACCGGTTGTCGACGGTCATGCACTCCGATAAAATTTTCGTTCTCGAAAAAGGTCATATCGTC
>DATJXA010000028.1:0-13844 GCA_035500675.1 Bacteroidota bacterium
CGGTAACAGACTGTAAGCCGCATTTTCTGTACGAGTTCGGCATTATGGGAAGCATCTATTCGGAGTATATGTTCAATAAGAAAAACCCGCGCGTTGGATTGCTCAATGTCGGCGAAGAAGAAACAAAGGGCGATGAACGGACCAAAGAAGCGTTCGTCAAATTCGCCGCGGGAAAAAACAAGATGAATTTCATCGGGAACATCGAGGGAAGGGATATTTTGAAAGGTAAAGCCGACGTCGTCGTCTGCGACGGATTTGTCGGCAATGTCTTGCTGAAGTTTGCCGAGAGCGTTCCCTCATTCCTTAAGGTGAAATTCAAAAATTACGCGGACGAGGGTATATTTCAAAAATTGCTTATGGGATTGCTGCGAAACCCGCTGCGGAAGATCTTTAAAGATTTCGACTATCAGGAATTCGGCGGCGTCCCGCTGCTCGGAGTGAACGGGGTGACGATCATCGGTCACGGAAGCTCCACGCCGAAAGCGATAAAGAATATGATCCTGCGAGCCGACGAAATGGTGAACAGGAAAATCAATATCCACATTGAACAGTCATTACGAGAAAATAACGCTGAAGGGTTGAATGGGTAAGACACGAGCGATGATCACAGCCGTTGGCCACTACGCCCCCGAAAAAATTCTGACAAATCGGGAACTCGAGAAAATGGTCAACACGAACGATGAATGGATCCGAACGCGGACTGGCATCCGCGAACGACGTATCCTTGAAAAAGGGGCCACGTCGGACCTTGGGGTCGGCGCGATCAAACAATTGCTTTCGCATCGTAACATCGATGTGACGGAGATCGAGGTCATCATCGTTGCGACGGTTACCCCCGACATGTTTTTTCCGTCCACCGCGTGCGTCATTCAGGACAAGATCGGAGCGAGGAATGCATGGGGCTTCGACCTCAACGCCGCCTGTTCCGGGTTTGTCTATGCGCTGACGATAGGTTCTCAGCTGATTGAGGGCGGAGCGTACAAGAAAGTGGTAGTTGTGGGCGCAGACAAAATGAGTTCAATTGTCGACTACACGGACCGCAATACCTGCATTCTCTTTGGAGATGGGGGCGCCGCTGTGTTGCTTGAACCGACAACTGACGACTCATTTGGAATCATCGACCATCGACTTTATTCCGACGGCTCGGGCGGATGTTCGCTCTATATGTCCGGCGGCGGAAGTCTGAACCCCTCGACGCATGAGACTGTCGATAAAAGGATGCACTACATTTTTCAGGACGGAAAAGCCGTGTTCAAGGTCGCTGTGATTGGCATGGCCGACGTCTCGGCCGAGATCATGAAACGGAACAACCTCACCGGCAAGGACGTCGATTGGCTCGTCCCTCATCAAGCGAACCTGCGGATCATCGATGCATGCGCCGAGCGAATGGGCTTGGACCCGTCGAAGGTGATGATCAACATCGACCGATACGGAAATACAACGGCGGCCACGATTCCGCTTTGCCTATCCGAATGGTGGCTTGCAGGGAAAATTAAAAAAGGACAGAACCTCGTTCTCTCGAGCTTCGGCGCCGGGTATACCTGGGGCGCAGTATTGGTGAAGTGGGGAATGGAAGAACCGAAAAGCAATTAAGAATTATGAATGAGGAATTAGGAATTAAAAACCAAGAACCAAAAACTACGAACTAAGAACCACGAACCAAGAGACACGAACTAAGAACCACGAATCTGAAAGAACATTGGCGAAAACAGCATACATTTTTCCAGGCCAGGGCTCGCAATACGTTGGGATGGGAAAGGATTTATTTGCTGAATTTCCCGTCGCGAAAGAGCTCTATCAGAGAGCCGATGACGTTCTTGGATTTTCATTGTCGAAAGTCTGTTTCGAAGGCCCGGAAGCTGAACTCAAACAAACGAAGAACACGCAGCCGGCAATTTTCCTTCACAGCATGGCAGTGTGGGCTTTGCTCCGGCCGACTGACGCTTCGATGGTTGCGGGCCACTCTCTTGGAGAATATTCAGCGCTGGTTGCCGCAGGGGCTCTAACCTTAGAAAATGCGCTCACGCTTGTCCGTCTGCGGGGAGAGTTGATGCAGAAAGCGGGGGAAGAAAACGCCGGAACGATGGCCGCAATTGTCGGGCTCGATACGAAGACCGTCGGAGAGATTTGCTGCACAGCATGGAAAGAAGGCGTCGTGCAGGCGGCCAATTTTAATTCTCCAGGCCAAATCGTCATTTCGGGGTCGGTGAGCGGAGTTCGGAAAGCGATGGAGTTGGGAAAAGTACGCGGAGCTAAATTAGTGAAAGAACTTGTTGTAAGCGGAGCATTTCATTCCCCGTTAATGCAGTCAGCAAAGGATGGGTTGAAAGCGGCGCTCGACGCCATGAACATCCGCGACGCCGCCATCCCGGTCTACGCAAACGTCTCTGCGCGCCCTGTGCGCAAGGCGGATGAAATCAGGGAGTCGCTGTTCGAACAAGTAACGAGTCCCGTGCGATGGGAGGAGACCATTCAGCACATGTCGGATGACGGCGTAACGAACTTCGTTGAAATCGGTCCCGGAAAAGTTCTGCAGGGTTTGGTGAAAAGGATAGCTCCGGCCGCCTCAGCGGCGGGAATCGATACCGCAGCACAGGTCGCTTCGGCAGCAAAAGTGTAACAGAAGAATAATGACGCCAACGGCGCTCCATATCGGAAAATATCAAATCGACCCGGCTCTTTTTGAGCAGGGGTTTGCATCCGGGTGCGGACCATTCGCATGCGAGTCGACGTGCTGTGCCGGAGGGGTCTATTTGGACCCGGCGGAGAAAGAGCGCATTCTTGCCAATAAAGAGATCGTCAAAAAGTATATGGACGAGACGCAGCTGAAGGATGAAAAGGGATGGTTCGATAACGAGATCATCGACGACAGCGACTTTCCTTCGGGAAAGGCGCTCGGGACCGAAGTCGTCAACAACAAATGCGTATTTCTTGATAAGTCGGGCCGATGCAGCCTGCAACGAGCGGGGACTGAAGAGAAGCTCGGCCGGTGGGCGTTGAAGCCGTTCTTCTGCGTCGCTTTTCCGATTACCGTTGAAGACAATGTGGTTATTTACGACGATTTTCCCGAACATAAGCCGAAATGCTGCGCCATTGTCGCCGACCCCGGCTCGTCTCTTATCGAGGCGTGCAAAGAGGAATTAGAATTTGTGCTTGGACACGAAGGCTACAAAACTCTGTTACAACTCAAGACCGGTCCATCGCTTACTATTAAATAAAAAAATGTCCGACGCTAAACTTCAAAATAAAATCGCCCTTGTCACAGGAGGGACGCGTGGGATCGGGAAAGCGATCGTCACGGCGCTCGCGGAGGCGGGAGCGGATGTTGCATTCACGTATAAGAGTTCGAAGGAGTCTGCGGATGCAATTGTCGCCGACCTTCGTTCCAAGGGACGTCGCGCCGCAGCGTTCCAATCGGATGCAAGCGATTTTGCCCAGGCAGCAGCGATCGTGCAAAAAGTCATCGACGAGCTAGGGCGGCTCGACATTCTTGTCAACAACGCAGGGATCACGAAAGACGGCCTCCTCATGCGGATGTCCGAGCAAGACTGGGATGCTGTCGTCGACACCAACCTTAAAAGCGTTTTCGCCTTTACGAAAGCAGCGTGTCGTCTGATGATGGGCCAGCAGTCAGGAAAGATCATCAACATTTCTTCCATCGTCGGGATCACCGGCAATGCAGGGCAGGCGAATTACGTGGCATCTAAAGCGGGCGTCATCGGTCTTACAAAAACAGTCGCTAAAGAGCTTGCCTCGCGCAATATCCAGGCAAACGTCGTCGCACCCGGATTCATCGAAACGGATATGACTCAAAAGTTGAATGAGAAACAAAAAGAAGCTATCTTAGCCATGATTCCATTGAAACGAATCGCCAAACCGGAAGAGGTTGCGGGCGTCGTTCGTTTTCTTGCCTCGTCGGAAGCTGATTACATTACGGGTCAGGTCATCTGTGTCGATGGCGGGATTGTCATGTAAAGTTTATGTCACGGACGCACTAACATCACATATTTATAGGAGATACTTTTATGGCTGACGTATCCGCAAAGGTAAAAGAAATCATTGTGAACAAGCTGGGCGTGGACGAAGCGCAGATCACGCCGGAAGCCTCGTTCACAAACGACCTTGGCGCCGATTCATTGGACACTGTCGAACTGGTCATGGAATTTGAAAAAGCATTTAACCTTCAGATACCGGACGAAGACGCCGAGAAGATTTCGACTGTAGGCGATGCGGTGAAGTATTTGTCGGCAAAAGTTTCGTAACATCGGGTCGGGAACGAGTTAGTGAAAGATGTCGATAATGTCCGCCGAGGGCGGACATTATGTTCTTTGCTGTAATCTGACAACAGGTAAAGGAAGAGGCGATGTCGTTCAACGGAAAGGCGCGGCGGGTTGTGGTGACCGGAATGGGCGCGGTGACGCCTATCGGTCTCACGGTCGCGGAGTTTTGGAAAAATGCCCTGGCAGGAGTCAGCGGCGCCGGACCGATCACGTACTTCGACACGGCGCAGTACGATACGAAATTTGCGGCAGAGCTGAAAGGATTCAACCCCCTTAACTATATGGACCGCAAGCTTGTTCAGCGTGTCGATCCGTTCGCGCAGTACGCGCTTGCGGCGGCGGAAGAGGCGGTGAAAGACTCTGCGATCGACTTCACAAAAATTTCTCAGGACAGGGCAGGCATCATTTTCGGTTCGGGGATCGGCGGGATGCTGACATTCCAGAGGCAGCACGAGACGTTGGTCGAAACAAAGGGACCTCATCGGATCAGCCCGTTCTTCATTCCCATGATGATCGCGGATATCGCCGCCGGAAGGATCTCGATGAAGTACGGCCTTAAAGGACCGAACTACGCGACGACGTCCGCGTGCGCGACCGCTTCACACGCGATCGGAGATGCGTTTATTCTTATTCAGCGCGGCGACGCGGATATCATGTTCGGCGGCGGGTCCGAGGCCAGCATCTGCCCGATGGGCATCGGCGGCTTCAATGCGATGAAGGCGATGTCGACGCGCAACGACGCGCCGCAAAAGGCCAGCCGGCCGTTCGATAAAGACCGCGACGGATTTGTCATGGGCGAAGGAGGCGGAGTCCTCATTCTCGAAGAACTCGGCCATGCGATCAAACGCGGGGCGAAAATTTATGCCGAGATCGGCGGCGTAGGGTTTACGGCAGACGCACACCACATCACCGACCCGGCCCCGGGGGGCGAAGGAGCAGTCCGGTCGATGAACGCGGCGATCCGCGACGCCGGGGTAATGCCGGAGGATGTCGATTACGTCAACGCGCACGGCACGTCGACTCCCGCGAACGACCGGAATGAGACCGCAGCGATGAAGACGGTGTTCGGTGCGCACGCAAAAAAATTGGCCATCAACTCCACAAAATCTATGGTCGGTCATTTGCTCGGCGCTTCGGGCGCCATCGGTTCAATCGCTACGATCATGAGCCTCGTGGAGAACAAGATCCATCCAACGATCAACTATGAAACGCCGGACCCGGACTGCGATTTATTCTACGTTCCGAATACATCTATCGAACGGACGGTGAACATCGCACTATGCAACACATTCGGGTTCGGCGGGCACAACGCGACCGTGCTGTTCAAAAAGTATCAGGAGAATTAAGAGGATAATAACCGTGTGAGCAGTTTACGTCGATGGATTCAAACATTTTTCCGCACCTCGTCAGCGCCCCCCGCGCAACCTCTTTCTGATTTATCCGCCAAAATAGACTTTGCGAAATTCGAGAAAGTCCTCCAGCATCGGATTCGCGACAAGAATCTCTTTGTGCAAGCGGTGCTCCACAGGTCCTATCTCCAATTTATGGAGCCGACAAAACTACCGTCCAACGAGCGGCTTGAATTCCTCGGCGACTCTGTCCTCAATATGGTCGTTGCCGAGAGGTTATACGCGACACATCCCGATTCGGAAGAAGGCGAGCTGACGGTGATGCGCGCACGCATGGTCAATCGGAAAGCGCTGGCGACGTACGCGAAAAAAATTTTCCTCCGTGAGTTCCTTCTGCTTAGCAACAGCGCAGCACAAGCGGCGGAGAAAGGCGTCGACACCATCCTCGCAGATGCGTATGAGGCCGTCATCGGCGCGATCTATCTGGATGGCGGGCTGGAGGAGGCCAAGTGCTTTGTCATTCGCCAGCTTACCAGCGCCCTGGAAGAGGGGACGTTGCGCGATGAAAACGATAATTACAAAAGCGCATTGCTCGAATACGCCCAGGGTAACGGCAAACCGCTCCCACGCTATGCGATCGTGAGAGAAGAAGGGCCCGACCACGACCGGACTTTTACGGTCGAGGTATCTTTAGGGGAAGGTCTTTCGGGTTCGGGAATTGGAAAGAATAAGAAAGAAGCGGAACAAGCTGCCGCGGAAAACGTTCTGGCGCTTATTGAACGACGCAAATCGGAACCCGACGCGGGCACCGTTTCTCTATAGATAAATTGCCTACAGATTTCAATTATTGCCGACATGATCAACGAGATATTTCAAGAAGAGGAATTCACATCCCGCCATATAGGTCCCGATGAAGAAGATCGCGATTCTATGCTGCGGACGATCGGCGTCGATTCCCTCGATGCATTGATCGACCAAACAGTTCCGGCCAGTATCCGGATGCGCGGGTCTCTCAAGCTCGCTCCAGCTCGAAGCGAGCATCAATTTTTGAAGACCCTGCGCGACGTTGCGCGTAAAAACAAAGTCTACAAGTCGATGCTGGGGCAAGGATACTATGGATGCGTCACGCCGAGCGTGATTCAACGGAACATCTTTGAGAACCCGGGGTGGTACACTCAATATACGCCTTATCAGCCCGAAATATCCCAGGGGCGACTGGAAGCATTGCTTAATTTTCAAACGATGGTCACAGACCTGACGGGGATGGAGGTGGCGAATGCATCGCTTCTCGACGAAGGAACTTCGGCTGCTGAGGCGATGACGATGGCGTTTGGCATCGTTAACAAAAGATCCGACACAAAAACGAGAGACCGCTTTTTTGTTTCCCATTTATGCTTTTCGCAGACAATCGACGTCATCAAAACGCGCGGAGAAGCTGTCGGAATAGAAATCGTCGTGGGCGATCATACTGATGCAGATATTGATGACAGCTATTTTGGCGCGATTGTACAATACCCGGACAACAACGGAGCCGTTGTCGACTATCGTGCATTTATTGCCTCTGTTCATAAAGCCGGCGCTCTGGCAATCGTTGCGGCTGACATTCTTAGCCTTGCACTGTTGACTCCTCCCGGAGAATTCGGGGCCGATGTCGTCGTCGGTTCCACGCAGCGATTCGGCGTCCCCATGGGCTATGGCGGACCGCATGCCGCATATTTCGCCACAAAAAATGAATTCATCCGGCACATGCCCGGGCGGATCATCGGCGTTTCGGTCGATGCGCAAAACAACAGAGCCTACAGGATGACCCTGCAGACGCGCGAACAGCACATCCGTCGGGAAAAAGCGACGTCGAACATCTGCACGGCGCAGGCGCTTCTCGCAATTATGGCCGGAATGTATGCCGTGTACCACGGACCAGGCGGGATCAAAAAGATTGCTTCGCGGGTCCATACTTTTGCGACGCTGCTCGACAGGGAGTTGACAGAATCGGGCTTCCGGCAGTTGAACACACACTACTTCGACACGCTTCTCATCGATGCCGGAAAACATGCGGACGCCATTTATCAAGCGGCGTTGGCGGAGAAGATCGATCTCCGGCGGATCGACGCAACGCATATTGGCGTGTCGTTCGACGAGACAACAGAGCTTAACGATGTTGTCGCGGTGAAAGAGATCTTTGCTCACGCAGCACATGCGCCCCATCGGCACGACGATGTCGGTAAGAAGTATTCGTCCTTAAAAGCGGAGATGGCCAAACCATTCGGACGTTCAAGCCCGTATCTTCAACATCCGGTTTTTTCGATGTACCATTCGGAGCCTGAAATGATGCGGTACATCAAGACTCTCGAAAACAAGGACCTCTCCCTGACACATTCGATGATCCCTCTCGGCTCGTGCACGATGAAGCTCAATGCAGCATCGGAATTGTTGCCCGTGAGCTGGCATGAGTTCGCACACCTTCATCCATTCGCGCCGCTCGACCAAGCGGAGGGGTATCAACAGATATTTCGCGAGCTCGAATCCGATTTGTGTGAAATTTCGGGATTGGCGGCCGCCTCGCTGCAGCCGAATTCGGGTGCGCAAGGGGAATTCACCGGACTCCTTGTCATCCGCGCCTTTCACGCCGACCGCGGAGAACGGAACAGGAACGTTGCGCTCATTCCTTCCTCGGCTCATGGGACTAACCCTGCGAGTGCCGTGATGGCGGGCTTGAAGGTCGTCGTCGTGGCGTGCGATGAGAACGGGAATATCGATCTCGCCGACCTCCGTGCAAAAGCGGAAACACACGGCAAAAATCTCGCGGCGCTCATGGTCACGTATCCGTCGACGCATGGCGTATTCGAGGAAGAGATCAAAGAAATTTGCAGCATTGTCCATCGACATGGCGGCCAAGTGTATATGGACGGAGCGAACCTCAATGCACAGGTGGGTCTCACGAGTCCCGGCATGATCGGCGCCGACGTCTGTCATATCAATCTTCACAAAACATTCAGTATCCCGCACGGCGGCGGGGGTCCGGGAATGGGTCCGATATGCGTTGCCGCACACCTCGCTCCATATTTACCGGGTCATAGCGCTGTAAGGATCGGAAGCGAAAAATCTATCCATGCGGTTGCCTCGGCCCCGTGGTCGAGCGCAAGCATTCTCTTGATCACGCATGCGTATATCAAAATGCTCGGGCCGGACGGAGTGAAAGAGGCGACGGAATATGCGATACTCAATGCCAATTATTTGAAAGCACGACTTGAGCCGTATTTTAAAATCCTCTATGAAGGAAAGAACGGAAGAGTCGCGCACGAATTCATCCTCGACATGAAAGAGTTCAAGGAGCGATGCGGCGTCGATGTCGAGGATATTTCCAAGCGGTTGATGGACTACGGCTTCCACGCTCCGACGGTCTCCTTTCCAGTGCACGATACGTTGATGATGGAACCGACAGAAAGCGAATCGAAGGCGGAGCTCGACCGGTTTGCGGACGCTCTCATCTCCATCAAGAAAGAGATGGAAGAAATTGCAAGCGGCAATGCCGACCCGAAGAACAATGTTCTCAAAAACGCCCCTCATACGGCGGCGGAAGCGGCGAAAGACGAATGGGACCACCCCTATCCGAGGTCCAAGGCTGTGTATCCGTTAGCTTCGGTGCGGCAGCATAAATTCTGGCCGAGCGTGGGACGCATCAATAACACCTACGGGGATAAAAATGTCATGTGCGTCTGTCCGCCAATTTCATCCTATGTTGAAGAACCGGTATCATGATCGAATCCGACGATGAAATCCGCGCAGTGCTCAGCTCGGCGAAAACGATCGCAGTTGTCGGCGCATCCCCGAAGCCATGGCGCGACAGCGGCTCCATTGCAAAGTACCTCGCGGAGAAGAAGTACACCGTCTATCCAGTCAACCCTAAATACCAGGATGTCTTCGGGATGAAATGTTACCCGAACCTGAAGGCCTTGCCCGGCCACATCGACATCGTCGATATTTTCCGCGACCCCAACGAGGTCGGACCCGTTATCGACGAAGCGATCGAGATCGGAGCTGGGTGCGTGTGGATGCAGCTTGGAGTGATCAACGAGCACGCCGCACAGACAGCGGAATCGGCGGGGTTGAAGGTGATCATGGACCGGTGTATCGCAGTAGAACATCGCGCCTTGATGCGCTGACCTTTTCCCATATCATGGAAGTAGACTTGACCCCTCATTCAAGCCTACTTTTTTATTGTCGGAACCGGATGAAAGCTCTCGCGATCTTTTTTCTTCTTTTCTCAGCAGCAATGAGTCCGGCTCTTGCGCAGGACACGACCGACACTGCACCTATTCCCTACCGCGATTCCACATTGCGGGTGACGAACATCCTCATCGCCGGCAACGAACTGACGAAAGACTTCATCATCGAACGAGAAATGACGCTGAAGGTCGGTTCGCTCGTGACGCACGATGCCGTCGCTTACGACATCAACCGCATCTACAGTCTCCAGCTTTTCAACAAGGTCGATATTCAAGTCATTCCGGATTCGGACAAGGCGACGCTCATTGTGCTCGTGAGTGAGCGTTGGTATTTTTATCCTTTCCCCATACTGGGCTTCAAGGACCACACATGGCAGCATGTGTACTACGGCGCCGGTGTTGTCCACACGAATTTCCGCGGACGCAAAGAGCTTGTCAGTATCCAAACCGCATTGGGCTACGATCCGTTTGCATCGGTACAATACGTCAACCCTGTGTTAGACCGGGCACATAATCTGTTTTTTTCAACCAAACTTTTATATTCGGTCCAGAGGAATAAGAGCTTGGTCTCGTTGTCGAACGGCCCCAACTTCGACGAACGAACGTACGATGGCCAGGTGACGCTGGGAAAGCGGTTCTCAATTTTCAGCACCACAACGGCCACGGTCGAATATACGCACCTGAACGTTTCCGACAACCGCGCGGGCCGCACGTTGTCGCCAGGCGGCACCGACCAGTTCTTTTCGTTGAACGCATCGTACATTTACGACACCAGGGACCTCGGGGAATATTCCCGTGTCGGAACGTTTTCAACGGTCTCGATTTCCAAATTCGGTATCGCAAATACGTATGTCGACTATCAACGGTACGGGTTTGATTTCAGGAGATACATCCCCGTATATTTCAATTCATCGTTTGCGTTCCGCATATTCGGCAGCGCCGCGCAGGGAGGGGACGTTCCGAATTATGGGCACGTTTTTTTCGGTTACACGGACCGGATCCGGGGAAGGTTTAACACCATCGTCGAGGGGGAAGACATCCTCGGAGGGAAAGCCGAGTTGCGCATTCCCGTCATCGGTCCGAACTACATACGATTGGACGAGATCCCTATCGAACAATTCCGGGACATCCGGTATGCGATGTATTTTACGATTTTTGGGGATGCCGGAACCGCATGGTACAGAACGCAGCCGCTCGCTATCGACAACGCTCTTTCGGGTTTCGGCGCGGGATTGAATTTCCTACTTTCGTACAGCTTCGTCGCCCGGGCAGAATATGCTTTCGGCGGACCGGGATTCCATCACGGGCAGGTGATTCTCGACCTCGGCGCGTCGTTGTGATGAAAGAAAAAAGGCGTTAAAAGATGCTGGGAAAGTATAATTTCTGCATCCTTTTCTAAAGTAGTTACCGGGCAGTCGCCAATAAAGCAAAGTTATCCATAATGTCTAAAGATTTCTTTTTTGTCGATCCGTCGAAGGTAGGGGAGCGATTTCTTACCATCGATGACGACGAAGCGAAGCATATCGTCCGCGTGTTGAGAAGATCGGAAGGGGAATTGGTCTGGGTTGTCGACGGCGTCGACCGCGCTTACGAGGCGGTCATTCGCTCGATCGATCATCACAGCATCGAGTGCGAGATCGTGTCGGTACACGAACGTTTCAACGAGCCCGCGATCGAAGTGACGCTTGCCGTCGCGGTCGTGAAGAATACTTCCCGGATGGAATGGCTGATCGAAAAAGGGACCGAACTTGGCGTGCGCCGTTTTATCCCGATGGCGTCGTCTCGCAGCGTGGCGCAATCGGCGAGGGAAGATCGATGGAAGAAAATTGCGCTGGCGGCAATGAAGCAATCCGGACGCAGCTATCTGCCGCAAATTTATCCGATGACAGAGCTGGTGTCGGTGATGCATCACGCATCGGTGTTCGGCCTTAAGATCATTCCGTACGAACAGACCGACGAGGCGCTCTTTATCGCAGAAGCGTTGCGCCACAGACCAAAACCGACATCGGCGTTGATCGTGATCGGGCCTGAGGGAGGGTTCACCGAAGAAGAGATCAAAAGCGCCGAACATGAAGGATTTGTCCAGGTGTCACTCGGGAAACGGAGGTTACGGACGGAAACAGCGGCGCTCGTTGCGGCCGCTTGGGTGATCGGAAACCTGTGACAATGAGCAATGAACGGTAGTGGGCCACCTTCCGAAGGATCATTGGTTGAACATTGAAAAAGCTTTAGCATTTGCTCATTTTAGAAAGAAAACCTTCGGAAGGTTTGCGGTCAATCGTCAAAGGAAACCCTCTTAATCTGGCGAATCCTTTGGTGAGGTTGTTGCATCTTAACTAAAGGATATGAACAAGAAGTGAACAGATTCTGAAAGGAATTTTTAATGCCGGTATTTGATTATAAGTGCGATAAGTGCGGGACGAGGTACGACGTCTACCATAAAGTGAAAGAAGTCGCAGAAGATGTCGTATGCCCCGCGTGCGGCTCAAAATCTCACAAAAAATTGATGTCGGTTCCCGCCGCCCCGGCATCGGCGCATGACGGCGAATACTCCGATACCTCGTGTGAATCGGGAACATGCGGCTGTTCGGGCGGGGCGTGTAACATGAACTGACGCCGCTAAAAACAAAAAGCCGGCCATGCTTCATGACCGGCTCGCGGAAACACGAACTAAAAATTCTCAGGCCGATTTTCTCTCTTCATAGAGATACATCGGCTCTTTCTTTTTTAGGATGCTTTCTTTCGTGATGATGCACTTCGTAATGTTTGGCCGCGAAGGGAGAAGGTACATGATGTCGACCATCGTCTCTTCGATGACAGCCCGAAGCGCACGCGCGCCCGTACCTCTCGCCATCGCCTTCTGCACGATAGCCCGCAGCGCCCCTTCCTCGAACTCCAGCTCGACGCCTTCAAACCTAAACAGTTTTTGAAATTGCTTCACGAGCGCGTTCTTAGGAGCGACGAGAATGTTCAGGAGCGCGTCTTCCGACAAAGAGTGGAGCGATGAAATGACCGGTAGTCTTCCGATGAATTCGGGAATGAGCCCGTACTTTAGAAGGTCGTCCGGTTCCACTTGCTTGAGATATTCGTCGGTGTTGTAGTCTTTTTTCCCACGAAGGTCGGCGCCGAACCCCATCGGGTTTTGGCTGACGCGCTTTGCAATGATCTTGTCGAGGCCTTCGAACGCGCCGCCGCAGATGAAGAGAATATTTTTTGTGTTGACGTTGATGAGGCTTTGTTCCGGATGCTTCCGTCCCCCTTTAGGCGGAACTCCCGCGATCGTTCCTTCGAGAATTTTCAGGAGCGCTTGTTGCACGCCTTCGCCCGAGACATCGCGCGTGATGGAGGCGCTGTCGCTTTTCCGCGAGATCTTGTCGATCTCGTCGATGTAGACAATGCCGCGTTCCGCCCGCTCGACGTTGTATTCAGCGTTCTGGAGAAGGTAGACGAGGATGGTTTCGACATCGTCGCCAACGTATCCCGCTTCAGTCAGGGTCGTGGCGTCGGCGATTGCAAAGGGGACATCGAGGATTCGTGCGAGCGTTTGCGCCAGGAGCGTTTTGCCGGTTCCCGTCGGACCGATAAGGAGAATATTGCTCTTCTCGATCTCGACGTCGTCGAACACCTGGAGGTGGTCCTTCGAATCGATCCGCTTGTAATGGTTGTAGACGGCGACGGAGAGCGTTTTCTTTGCCTGCTCCTGTCCGATGACGTATTGATCGAGCGCTTCTTTCAACTGTTCCGGCGTCAGGCTCGATTTCGACTTCCCCTTTTTCTTCGGAAAGGCCGCCATATTGTTCCGGATGATGTCGACCGAACTCGACACGCAGTGGTCGCAGATGTATACGTCCGGACCCGCGATAATGCTCGTCACTTCCTCAGGCCCGCGGCCGCAGAACGAGCAGCGGATCTTTTCATCCCCCTTTGGTTTCTGGTTCATCGAAGTTCCTCTGAATAACGATGTCGGCCTATTTTTCCTTCTTTGTTTC
>DATJXA010000029.1:0-13380 GCA_035500675.1 Bacteroidota bacterium
TCAAAGAGAAGCTGAAAGAGCACTGATTCTCGTTCTTCATCTCTAAAAATCATTCGTCGTAGGAAGGAGATGTTGGTACTCCCCGTTATACGCCGCCATTACCTTTTTGCCTCTGCCGGAATTTTTTGGACGATTGCAGGAGGTATTCTTTGCATTCGCGGCACGGTGTGGCTGCGCGAATTTTCTTTTGGGATACAGGCCATGCTTGTCGGAGCGAGCATTGCCATCGCGGGGACTGCATATCGCTTCGGCTTTTCTAAGATCGTGAAGAGGAATATTGACCGGATAACGGCGATGCCCGCCCGCGCGCAATTCTTCGCGTTTACGCCCGTCCGAGGATATTTCATGATCGCTCTGATGGTCACCATCGGGATCACTCTCCGTAATTCTTCCATCCCAAAATCGTATCTCATCGTTCCCTACTATGCGATGGGAGGGGTTCTTCTTGTCGGGAGCGCGCAATTTTACCGACACTTTATCGCAATGCTGAGGCGCTCAAAATCCGAAATTGAACCCGGGTGAGATCGCTATAGGCCTCTTGTTCGTTGTGAGATTCGCCACTTGTCATTCGCTGATTCCTTTTTGATTCTCCCCCAATCATTTTGTATTTTTGTCAGCATGCGAGATAAAATCGAATACTTTTTTTACACTCTGATAGGATCTTTTGTCCGATTGTTGTCTTGGAACGGGGTGAATAGGTTTGGGTCGATGCTCGCTGCGTTTGTGTTCTATTGTGTGCCGATTCGACGGTCGCTGACGCTCGACCATCTTCGCCAGGCATTCCCCGAAAAATCTCCGGAAGAATTGAAAAGGATCGCGTTATCGGCATACCGCAATCTGGTCATTTCGCTTCTTGAAGTATTCTGGTTCTCTCGCCTCACCCCCGAAACGTTGAAAGATCTTGTCTGCATGCCCGATACGGGCCCGCTCGACCGGGAGTTAAAAAAAGGGAAAGGGCTCATCATGCTTGGCGGCCATTTCGGGAATTGGGAGCTGATCGCGATCGCCGTAGGACTTTTGAGCGGGCACCCCTTGACGATCATCGTCCAGAGACAGCGCAACAAATATGTCGACGCATTTATGAACCGCAACCGGACGCTCTTCGGGAACACCGTCGTCGAAATGGAAAAAGCTCCGCGAGAAATCATCGGGACGCTGCGGAACAACGGCGTGGTGGCAATGCTTGCGGATCAAAGCGGTCCACAGGATGGGCTGTTCGTCAATTATTTTGGACGCCCGGCCTCGACTCATCGCGGTCCGGCGGTATTCAGCGTGCGTACGGGCGCGCCGATCATCATGGCTTTTATCCTTCGCCAGCCGGACGGAAAGTACAAAGTCGAGTTTGAATCCGTCAAGACGGAAGATCTTAACGGGTCGGAAACTGAAAAAGTCGAAAAGCTGACCGCCCGGCATGTCGCAGTCCTCGAACGCTACGCGTCGCGCTATCCCGACCATTGGCTGTGGATGCATAAACGATGGAAGCACACTCCCTCGCTGGAGATCGTCCAGAAGGCGGATAACGATGTTACCTCCTGAAAAAATCCTTGTCGTCCAAACCGCATTCCTCGGCGACGTCGTTCTCACCCTTCCTCTTGTCCAAGCGCTCCACCATCGATTCCCTGAAGCAAAGATCGATTTCCTCACGACGCCTATCGGCGCGGAGGTTCTCCGCAACAACCCGTTGATCGACCGCATCATCGAATACGACAAGCGCGGGAAAGATCGGGGGCTTGCAGGAATGATGGCCATGAAGCGCGTCCTGAAGGAGCGTTCATACTCCGTCGCGCTCGTTCCTCACCGGTCTTTCCGCAGCGCGGCCATCGTCGCCCTGGCTGGAATACCCGCTCGGATCGGTTTCTCGACGAGCGCAGGGAGATTTCTTTTTACGGGGATCATCCAATATCAAAAGACGCAGCACGAGGTCGAACGAAATCTTGCGTTCCTTTCGTACTTCGGCATCGGCAAGGTCGGAAGAGAATATCCTCAACTGTTTCCTTCAAAAAGCGACGTTGCAGCCGTGGATGCGTTTCTCTTCCAACATTCCCTCGGGGACAAAAAAAAGATGGTCGCCATCGCCCCGGGATCGGTCTGGAATACTAAACGGTGGCTTCCGGAAAATTTCGCCACGCTAGCAAAAAAACTGTCCGACGAAAAAATACACGTTGTGTTGGTTGGAGGGGAAGAGGACAAAAAATTATGCGGGGAAATTGCGGCGCAAGCGGATGCCCCAGGGGTTACCGTCGCTGCCGGCGCACTTTCGATTTTGCAGTCGGCTGAATTATTACGTCGCTGCGTCGCACTTGTAACGAATGACAGCGCGCCGATGCATCTTGCTGTCGCTATGCGCACGCGCGTGGTGGCAATTTTCGGAGCGACAGTTCCGGCATTTGGTTTTGCTCCCTATGGCGAGGGAGATGTTGTTGTCGAGACGGAGGGCTTAACGTGCAGACCGTGCAGTATTCACGGCGGTGAGAAGTGCCCGATCGGCACGTTTGAGTGTATGAAAAAGATATCGTCCGAGATGGTGTTCGAAAAGCTCATGGCTGCAACGGATCGCTTGCGCCCTCTGCCGGCGTCGGTTCGCTAGAATTTTACGTCGCTCGGATTTTCTTCCGTCTCTTTCCAGTTGGCCGAAGTGTGTTTGTCGCACAGCGGGGGCTGGTACTTCACGTTGAACACTTCGGTGATCTTGTTCGGACAATAAGGTGTTGCGAGTTTTTTTGTGTCGGCGCAGATCGTATCGACGACGACGCCGTCCGGCTTTTCGAAAAATTCGGTCGTGATCGGGATCGTTGGGTCGTCGTAAATGTATTTCATGACGCGTCCCCAGAGAGGGGCGGCAGTGCGGCCTCCTTGACCGTCGGCGGAAGTAAATTTCACCGCAGGGTCGTCGAAGCCGATCCAGACCCCGGCTGCAAGCTGGGGCGTGTATCCGACGAACCATGCGTCGGCGTAATCCTGCGTGGTGCCCGTTTTTCCGGCGGCCGGGAAGTGGAAGAAATGTCTGACGCGTTCCCCGGTGCCGTGGTCGACGACGTCCTGAAGCATCGACGTCATGATGTACGCCGTTTCTTTGCTCATCACCTCGCGTTTTTCCGGGGTGTTCTCTTCGATAACGTTCCCATCCTTGTCTTCAATTCTCAAAATGCTCATCGGCTGCACGTAGACTCCTTCGTTTGCATACACGCCGAATGCGGCAGTGAGGTCTATCGGTTTGACGGTCGCGGTTCCCAGCGCGATCGATTCAAAGGGAGGGATGGGGGTTGTGATGCCCATCCGGTGAGCCATCTCGATCACCTGATTCTTCGGGGCGATCTCCATAATGGCACGCACGGCGATAAGGTTGATCGATTCCCGAAGCCCCTCCCTCAGAGTGTATTTTCCTCCGATCGTGCCGTCGAAATTGCTTGGGGTCCATCGCGAACCGTCTTCCATCTCCAGCGTCACCGGCTGGTTGAGTAATTGAAATGTCGGAGGGTAGCCGTTGTCGATGGCGACCGTGTAGACGAACGGCTTGAAGGCCGACCCGGGCTGCCGCTGGATCTGCGTTGTGTGATTGAGGCCGTACTTGAACGTTTTGAAATCAGCCCCTCCGACCATTGCACAAATGTAGCCCGTATGCGGGTCGATAATGATAAGACCGACCTGGATCGTCTGCCAAACTTTTTTTACTGAATCGACGAAGGCACGATCGCTGCGGTAGAATTTATAGATGCTGTCGCTCTCAGCGCGGCTCGTCGTCTTTCTCGTTGAGATGATATCCTGGATGCATTTATCGACGGCCTTTGTGAGGATGTCGTTGTGCTCTTTCCAATCCCACGTCGAGTCGAATGCGGGTTGAAGCTGCGTGAGATGTTCTTCGACCGCTTGATTTGCATACCGCTGCATCCTGCTGTCGAGCGTTGTGTAGACGGAGAGCCCGTCCTTATAGATATCGAACCCGTATTTGTCAGCTTTCTGAAGAAGTTGCTGGCGAACGTACTCGACGAAATGCGGTGCGATCCCCGTTAGCGTCAACGCGTCGGCGGACGTAAAACGGAGAGAATCGCGCGAGACCGAATCGGCGGTCGCTTGCGAAAGTTTTCCGTATTTCACCATCTGCGAAAGGACGATCTCTCTCCGGGCGAAGGCACGCTCGGGATGCTTGATAGGGTCGTAGTAGTTAGGACCTTTCGCCATGCCGACAAGGAGGGACGATTCGGCAAGGGTGAGGTCTTCGGCCGGTTTATTAAAATAGATGGAGGCGGCAGCCGAAATTCCGTAGGCGCCCCGGCCAAGGTAGATGTAATTGAGATACATCTCCAGGATCTCTTTTTTGGTGTACGTTCGCTCGATCTGCACCGACGTGATAAATTCCCTGATCTTCCGGGTCATCTTGTCGAACGTATTTTCCTGCGCCGCCTTGAGGTTGTAGAGATTTCTCGACAATTGTTGAGTGATCGTGCTTGCTCCTTCTTTAAACCGGAGCGCCATGGCATCCTTCACAAGCGCTTTAACGAAGCGCCACGGCGAAACTCCCCAATGACTGTAAAAATCCTTATCCTCCGTGCAGATCAACGCGTCGATCGTGCTCTGCGGAATCTTGTCGAACGAAATGTACGTCCTGTTTTTCAGATAGAATTGACCGAGAACTTCGCCGTCGTACGAAAAGACCTTTGTCGCGAGTTCCGGCTTGGGGTTTTCCAGCTGTTCGAGGGACGGAAGGCCGGCGAACACCAGCTTCATGAAGATCACGAATAGCACGACGAGCACAATGCCGCCCGCAGTAAACGCATACCAGTATTTTTTGAGAAAATTTTTGCTTCTCAAGTACATTTCATCACGATACTGCGGCTCGGTGAAATAGCGGCGCATCTGCTCCGAGCTGTACGTTCCTTTCTTCTCCGGCTGCCGCGGTCCGGTCGGGGGCGTCTTTCCCATGGGTTATCTGCTGTGCCAGGTTTTGAGTTCGATGTTCTTTCCGTCAAATTCTGCGTACGTCATATGGGTAATCCAATCCCCCAGATTGACGTAAACGCCTTTGTCGATCTTCTGATAAAGAGGGCTATGCCGGTGGCCCATGACAACGACGTCGTAGCCATTCCGGATCTTCTCGGTCGCAAAAAGGATCATGCCGTCGGTTTCGCCGTACTCTTTGTTCGCTGTAAACTCTCTGCTCTTCCGCGACGATCCTCGCGCAATCGGAGCGGTGAGGTCGGGATGCACGAGCGTGAAGAACGCGATGTTGATTTTATTCCTCAGGATCTTTTTGAGGAAGCGATAGCCTCCGTCCTTCAGCGCGAGTCCGTCGCCGTGATGGAAAAAGAACTTCTTGCCGGCGATCGTCATTGCGAACGGGTCCTTGTACACGGGGATGCCGAGGTCGACGGGGAAGAAATCCTTCAGCCAAAAATCATGATTACCGGCGACATAATGAACCTTTATTCCTTTTTCGACCAGCGTGGCGAGTTTCGAAAGCGTGTGGTGATAGCCGCGCGGAATCACGTACTTATATTCGAACCAGTAGTCGAACAAATCCCCGAGAATGAAGAGCTGCTCCGCTTGGTCTTCGACGTGAGAGAGGAACGTGAGGAGGCGCTTCTCTTTCTCTTTTTCATGCTCTTTGTCCTGCAGGCCAAGATGAACATCCGAAATAAAAAATATCTTTTTCATGAACTACGGTGCGACGGTAAAGGTCAATTCAATCGGATGAGAGGACCGGCTGCACCATCCCTCCGCGTCTGAACAGAAGAAATATTGCACCGTTCCTTTGAGCGTGTATGCGCCTTTTGGAATCTTTTTATCGAGCGTGAAAGAATATCTCACCGGTCTCCTCGTGTCGAGATAGCCGGTCTTCGGTTGTTTGGGCAGAGACACGACGCCGTTGAGATGGATCATCGGAGTTTTGGTAAATTCAAATTCCATCGCCGGGTCGGTGTTGATATGGATTCCTTCGTCCGGCGCGAAGGTCACAAGGACCTCACCGGTTGCTCCGGGTTTCATGATCTTTTTTTCGAGCGCAATATCGCACTTCACTTCACCCTGGTCCGCGACGGGGACAACTGTCGAAAAGAGGGGAAGGGCTATGAACAACAGGGATACGATAAACATGTTGACGCGTTCCTTTTTTATACAGTGCGCGGAGCTCGCGTATCGTCCACCCGCTGCAGTAGTACAAAGCCGACTACAAAAAACAGGCCGACAGATAGGATCGAAAGCCGCTGGTTATTAGTAAGATACGAAATCAATCCAAATAAAAAAGTCCCGATCACAGCCGACGCCTTGCCGCACAATCCGTCGTAGAAGCCGAAGAATTCGGCTTCGCGTTCTTTGGGCGTGAGAAGCGCCATTAGGCTTCTGCTCGCCGACTGTGCCGCTCCCAACGAACTCCCCGCAACGATGGAGATGCAAAAGAACATCATTTTCGTCTGGACAAAATATGCCGCGGTGACAACGAACAGCCAGAGGACGAGGTTGATGTCGATCGTTTTTTTGGGTCCGATCCTGTCGGTGACGATCCCAAAGATCACTGAGCCGATGATCCCCGACGCCTGGACGACTGCGAAGAGAAGGATGATCTCTTTGAGAGAAAAGTTGAGCGACTGTTGCGCAAAGATCGATGCAAACGAGATCACCGTGAGGATCCCGTCGTTGTAGATAAAAAAAGCCAGCATAAAGCGGCCGACCTGGCGGTAATTCCGCAGATGGCCGATGGTCTCTCTCACGCGCGCCAGCCCCGCTTTGATGTACGAAGGCTTCTTTTCAAATTCTATTTTGTGGTCGCGGAAAAAAAGAAACAGCGGTGAGGCGAACGAAAGAAAGATGACAGCGGCAAGGACGAAACTCAACCGAACATTTGTAAGGTTTGACGGGATGAACCCGTCAGCATACAGCGGCATTGCGATGAGCAGCGTGGTCAAAGATCCGAGATAGCCCATCGCAAAACCGTACCCGGAGACTCTGCCGTAGCTTCGTTCGCTCGCGATGTTCGGCAAGAATGCATCGTAGAACACGATGCCGCCTTCAAAGCCGATGTTGGCGATGATAAAAAGGATCATCCCGGCGGCGACCATTCCAGCGCCGACAAAATACAGAAGCGCCGTACACACCACGCTCACAAGCGTAAACCCGAAGAGAAACCTTTTTCTCCTGCTCGAAAAATCGGCCGCCGCTCCCAGGACCGGCGCGATCAGCGCGGTAATGAGCATCGAAATGCTGACGGCCAGTCCCCACAAAAAATCTCCGCGCCCCTTCCCTCCGGCGACGATATCTTTGAAGTACAACGAATACCCCACGGCGACGACGATGACGGAAAAGGAAGTATTGGCAAAATCAAAAAGGGTCCAGATAAAGATCTGGACGCGCGACGTTTTGCCGTCCACAGGAAACGACGAGGTCTTCATCTACGTAGCATTGCCGCTTTTGTTCGGGTGGGTGTTTTTTTTCCGTGCAGGAGATTCGAGGAGCCCGCGGCCTCTTTTTTCAAGAGTTCCGTCGGCCTTCATCTCGTGAAGGATCGAATCGAGGATCCCGTTGATGAACTGGCCGCTTTTTTCGGTGGAGAAGTGCTTTGCGATTTCTATCGTTTCGTTAATGGTCACTTTTGGCGGGATGTCCTCAAAATAGTACAACTCTGCAATACCCATCCGGAGGAGGAGCTTGTCGATCAAAGCGATACGGTCGAAATTCCAGTTCGTTGCTTTTTTCTTGATGATGGCGTCGATCACGGGTTGGTGCTCTATCGTCACTTGCAACAACGTTTGGGCAAACGTGAACTCGGCCTCGTGTTCGCGCAATTCCAAAAAAATATTTTCGACAATATGGGGAATCGGGTCCCGCGATATCTCATAGGCGTACAGCGCCTGCATCACGCGCTCGCGAATGATCCGTCGTTTATAGACCTGTTGGTGTTCTTTCACGCTTCTTCGTCGAACTGTCGCATCGGTTTCACTTGGATTCTTTTTATCGTCTCCCGCGCTTGCATCATCTCATTGCCTAAGGTACGAAAAATGGAAGAGGGAGGCAATTTGGATTTGACCGAATATTTGAATGGCAGTTGACGATTGAGTAGCGGTACGTTTTAGATGCCCGCCTAAAATACACGGGCATGACGGAAAAAAAGAGGCGTCATTCCCGAATGTTTCTATCGGGAATCTTAAGATGGTATCCCTATACTACGCAAAACGTACCACTGCCGACGATGGCAGAAATTTGTTCCGTAAGAACAAGAGTCGTATCTTGTTGCAAGAATGTTGAAGCAAGTATTCCAGCTCTCGAAATATCCCTCTTTAGATTCAGCCGTCCTGCGATCTAATCTCCGCGCCCATATTTTCGACGGGGCCATCTTCTGGTTCGCAATGAGTTTTGTTTCGTATAATACGATCCTGCCGGTTTTTATCCAGCAAGTTGGGGGCGGTATTATAGCGATCGGCAGCGTTCCGGTGCTCTGGTTGCTGGGACTAAACCTTCCACAGGCCATGATTGTGCGGCTTACTCACGCGCCCGGCGCGATTAAGCCATCGGTACTCCGCTTCGGAATTCTCCATCGGACGTCGTTCCTCGTGGTCGGATTTTTTACCCTCTTTTTTGTCAAACATATTCCGTCGACTTTATCGGTGCCGATTCTCTTGGGGATGATATTTTTGACCGCTGTCTCCGGGAGTTTTGGGATCCCGCCATGGTTCCAGCTTTTTGCAAAAACCACTCCGATGAAATTACGGGGCAGGCTTCAAGCTGTCCGGCAATTACTCGGCTCAGCTTTGGGCATGGTTGGTGGCTCGATCGTTGCAGTTGTTCTGGCCGTTGTTCCTTTCCCCGTTAATTTTGCCTCCCTATTTATTACCGCGTATGGACTTACGATGATCTCGTACCTCTTTCTGAAATCGCTTACGGAGCCAGTTTCAGAAGCGCCGGCTCCGCCATCGGAAGTCCGAGAAAGCATGATCCACCAGGGAATGGGGATCCTCCGGAAAGACAAGAATTTTAGAAACTTTTTGTTGGCAGATTCGTTCACTTTAATGGCGATGTCCGCTTCGGCGTTTTATGCCGTCTACGCAATTGAAAAATTTGGACTTTCGCCGTCGTTTGCAGGTACGTTCACCGTTATTGTCATGGCGGCTTTGGCTGCCGGCAACTTTGTGTTCGGATATCTGGCCGATTCGTTCGGACATAAAGTGAACCTGATGATCCTTGCAGCTTCTTCGGCAATGGCCAGCGCGGTTGCAATGACCGCCGGAAATATTTTGATTTACGGCCTCACGTTCGTGTTTATGGCTTGGACGACCGGCCTTCAAGTTATTTCCCGGCTCTCGTTCGTCGCCGAGTTGTGCAGTGAGGCCGACCGTCCGACGTATGTTGCGCTCACCAACACCGTCACCGCTCCGACAATCGCTGTCGGGATTCTTTTTGGATGGATTGCCCGAGCGTTTGGATTTGAGGCGATGTTCTCCGCGGCAATTCTTTGCGGTGTGTGCGGAGTACTGTGGTACCACTTTTGCGTGACCGATCCGCGGCACGCCATGGAGAGTTCCCCTTTGGGGTCAGGATGACCGGGGATCGGTTCGCTGCGCGTCGTGCATTTTTTTTTGGAAAAGATTTTGTTCTCCGTTAATTTTTTGTTATCATAATTTCATACGTTCTCGCAATCATAGAAAGAAAAATATTGGCTGGAATAATTTTGCTGGGGGATTCTATTACCGCAGGGTTTCCGACTAGCACGCTGTTGAAAGAATATTCAGTTATCAACAAAGGCATTTCGGGCGACCGCACTGAATCTGTTTTGGAAAGGCTCAACGAGGATGTGATCGCCCTTACACCATCCGCAGTATTCCTCCTCATCGGCACTAACGACCTTCCGTTCACCAACTCGAATAACACGATGTTGGTAAACTACGAACGGATCATTCTGCGCATCTCGAAGGGGATACCGGGCGTCCGGCTTTTCGTTCAATCGATCCTGCCCACGCGGCATCTGGAGACCCGGCCGTTGGAGCGGATTCAGCTTCTGAACCTCGAGATCCACAAGCTCGCTATGAAGTACGGCGCAAAGTATCTGGACATCTACCCGTTGTTCGTCAACGGCAACGGAGAGCTTGCAGAGAAGTTCAGCGACGATGGGCTCCACCTGACCACGCTCGGATACGAGCGCTGGGCGGAGTTCCTCAAGCAGGTCTTTGTGACGATGATGTGAGCGAAGAATGCACGTAACTTCCATCAAACAGACCGATCCTCACACCCTTCTGATGACCTGGAACGACGGACATAAAAGTCCGTTCCCCATCCAGTATCTGCGGGACGAATGTCCGTGCGCTGGCTGCAAAGGGGAGACAGTCTTGCTTCACACCTTCCATCCCACCCCTCAGCCGGAAATTCCGGGACGTTATCTTTTAAAGTCGATCGCTCCTGTGGGCAATTACGCAATTCAAGCGGTATGGGGGGATGGCCACGACACCGGTATTTACGCGTGGGACTATCTGCGCGACATCTGTCCCTGCGACGAATGCAAAGAGAAGAGGAAGTAAGCCCGGTCTTGCTTCTCTACGTTCTTTTTCGGAAGTTAAAAATACGCCCGCTGACGGCGTACGTTTTTTGATCACAACTCCGAGGAATAGACGTGGCAAGTATGAAAGACCTGCAAACCGACCTTATTGCAGCCGCCCACAGAGCTAAGCGCAAAGCCTACGCGCCCTATTCAAAATTCCGTGTCGGGGCCGCTCTTCTGGCCGACCGAGGGATGATTTTCGAAGGATGCAACGTTGAAAATTCTTCTTACGGTCTCACCATTTGTGCCGAACGCAACGCTGTTTTTCAGGCGGTTGCGATGGGTAAAACACATTTTCGCTCGCTCGCAATAGCTTCGGATGATGCCGGTTTTCTCACACCGTGCGGCGCGTGCCGCCAGGTACTCGCAGAATTCGCGCCGCGGCTGGAGATCATCCTCACCAACAGATCGGGAAAGAAGAAAGTCACAACACTCGATAAGCTCTTTCCCATCCCCCCCGACTTGAAGAAACTTTCTCGCCGAAAACCGAGTTTTAAAAAATGAAAGTAGTCATAGCGAGTCAAAGGGCGCCCAAAGTAAACGGGGTGCAGAGAGCGTTTAGGAAGCTCGTCCATCTCGAAGGGTTCAAAGACATCGCATTTGAATCGTTGCAAGTGGAGAGCGGCGTTCAGGCGACGCCCCTTTCTATAGAAGAGCTCATGACCGGAGCCCGTCAGCGCGCAGAGGCCGCGCATGCAATGGCGAGTTCGCACATGACAGGAGGAGGGATTATTTTTGCCGTCGGCGTGGAGGGAGGAGTGTATCGTTCTCTAGAGCGCGCGTTTCTCCAAAGTTGGGCATGCGTCTATGATGGACGGAAGCAGAGTTTTGGGAGTTCGGGCAGTATTGAAATCCCTGCAGCCTTAACAAAAGCAGTCCTTGTGGAGGGAGAGGACCTCGGTAAAGTTATCGACCTTTTTGCCAATCGACACGACGTTCGGAGCAATCAAGGAACGTGGGGGATTCTTTCGGGCGACCTCGTGTCGCGCGAAGACTCATTCGAATTGGCGACCCTGAACGCGCTTGCCCCATTTTTTAACGAAAAAATGTATCAACGGACCATCTAAGTGGAGAATTTGAAATCTGACGGGCATTTCTCTATATTAGCCTGTGCACTCCGATACCATCGTTGTTACAGTCCGTTTTTTTGCTTCAGCAAGAGACGTCGCAAAACGCTCTGAGATGAAGCTCGAACTTCCTCCGGCATCGGTTGCCGCCGACGTCCTGGAGCGCATCACATCCCAATTTCCCGCAATGAAAGATCTTCGCACGTTTACTCGTATTGCCGTGAATGAATCGTACGTCGGATCGGATTTTGCACTGAGCGACGGCGATGAGATAGCGGTCATTCCACCTGTCAGCGGCGGATAACGCATGAACCGGATCGTCTCGGATACAATCGATGTCGGAGAACTTATCGCGGGCGTTACCGTTCCTCAAGCCGGCGGTATAGATCTTTTTTTAGGAACAACGAGAGATCAGTCGAAGGGAAGAAAAGTGATTCGGCTTGAGTACGAAGCGTATGTTCCGATGGCCATCAAGATAATGGATGAAATTGAAGTGGAAGTTCGCCAGCGATGGCCCGTGTGCCGGTTTTCGAGCGTGCACCGCATTGGCGTTGTCCCCGTTACCGAAGCAAGCGTCGCCATTGCGGTTTCCACGCCCCACAGGAAAGAGGCGTTTGAAGCTTGCCGATACGCGATCGACGAGCTGAAGAAAAGAGTTCCGATATGGAAGAAGGAAATTTTTGAGGATGGGGAAGTGTGGGTGGAAAACGAGGAAGCGAGAATAAAAAGACCTTGACGCTATGAAGGGCCGCGGTATCCACGAAAATCCAAGAATCCGGTTTGAGAAATTAAGCCGGGAGCCCCTTATCGACGATTTGTCGCCCGACGATGTGCGCCGCTCTGTGCCGACGCAGTTTTATCGCGACAATGCAAAAACGATTCTCGCTAAGAACGACAGCCCGGACGTCGGCTTCACCTTCGACCTCAACCCTTACCGCGGATGTGAGCACGGGTGCAGTTATTGTTATGCGCGACCGACGCACGAATACCTGGGGTTCTCGTCGGGCCTGGACTTTGAAACGAAAATTGTCGTGAAGGAGAACGCCGCGAAATTGCTCGAAGCGGAATTCAGGCGGAAGAGTTGGTCTCCGGAAGTCGTGATGCTGTCCGGCAACGTCGACTGCTATCAGCCGATAGAACGAAAGCTCGGCATTACGCGGGATTGTCTGGAGGTTTTTCTTCGTTATCGCAACCCGGTTTCGGTCATCACGAAAAATGAACTTGTGCTTCGGGACCTCGACATTCTTTCGAAACTTGCAGCGCTCAACCTCGTTTCCGTTTGTCTCTCCATCACGACGCTTGATAACGACCTCGCCCGACGGATGGAACCGCGGACGTCCGCTCCGGAGCGAAGGCTCTTCGCGATCGAGCAATTAGCGAAAGAGGGAATACCCGTGAGCGTGAACGTGGCGCCGGTGATTCCGGGATTGAACGACGAAGAGATCCCCGCAATTCTTTGTGAATCGGCTGCGCGCGGCGCGAAAGGAGCGGGATTTATCCTTGTCCGATTGCCCTTTGCGGTAAAAGATATTTTTGTCGAGTGGTTGAAGCGCGAATTCCCGACCAAAGCCGATCGCGTCGTTCACCGGATACAAGAGATCAGGAACGGCAAACTCAACGATTCGAACTTTGCGACGCGTATGAGGGGAAGCGGCGAGATCGCCGACTCGATCCGGCAGCTTTTTCACGCAGGCTGCAGAAAGTACGGACTATCGAGCAGGTGGCTTCCCTTATCGACGGATAAATTCATCCGCCCGGATGTGAACAGACTTCAGGAACAATTAAGTTTCGGCA
>DATJXA010000030.1:0-6815 GCA_035500675.1 Bacteroidota bacterium
TCGCATCAACGAAGGGGAGATGCCCGATTTTTCGGAGGACTTTAAATTTCTCGAGGAAATCTCGCCCGAAAGGATCCAGGAAACGATAGTGCGGCTGTGTTCAACAATACTTCCACAAAATTATCGGTATAATTCATTCGACGATGTCCAAGTATTATCGCCGATGCACAACGGCGCATCCGGCGTACGCGAACTCAACAAAGAACTGCAGCAGTCGTTGAACGGCCATTCGCGCGTTTGCTGGCAGGGGAGCGAGAGGAAATTTCTCATAGGGGATAAAGTGATGCAGACAAAAAATAATTATGATAAAGACGTATTCAACGGAGACCTAGGGCGCGTTTCCGGAGTGGAGCGGGAAGACGGAGTGCTGATCGTCGATTTCTATGGCAAGAGGGTCGAATATGCCTTTGAACAGCTTGACGAGCTCACGCTGGCATACGCGATGACGATCCATAAAAGCCAGGGCAATGAGTTCAAAGCGGTCATTGTGCCCGTAGCGACCTCCCACTATATTATGCTCCAGCGCAATTTGATGTACACCGCAGTGACACGCGCGCGCGAGTTGCTTATTCTAGTGGGAGAAATGAAGGCGCTTGCTATCGCCGTGCGTAACGACGACGTGCGGGAAAGGAATACACTGCTGAAGAAAAAGCTTGAAAACAATTAAGAATTAATAATTATGAATTAAGAATTGAGCTCACCCATTGCAAATTACTTAGAATTCTTAATTATTAATTCATAATTATTAATTGTTTCTATGTCACACGTCACCGAACCGCCCTTGACATTTCCTGAGTCTTTGGGTAATTTGATTCAAAGATACCGACCAACCCGTTGTTCTGTTTACCACCCAATTTTGTAGACGACATCTTATCGGACATATAAAAGCGAAAGGACACTCTGATGAAGAATCTGCTAAAATTTTGTGCATTATTTTTTGTTCTTGCGTTATTCTGCGCGCCCGCCAATGCCGCTTCGATTACCAGCGCGCAATCAGGAAACTGGAATAATGTGAGCACATGGGTGGGGGGCGCAGTTCCGGGAAGTTCGGATGACGCGATTATTGCTGCCGGGCATACGGTCACTCTAGATGTATCACCAACTGTTGCAAATTGTACAGTAAATGGAACAGGTACACTTGATGCCGGAATAAACACGCTTACGGTCACAGGAACCTTTACTTTAACGAGCGGGGCGACGTTTAAGCAAGGAGGGGCAGTAACAACTGTTCCCGGAGCGACCAGAGCGTTCGATTCTAACAGCACATATATTTTCAATGGGGCACAAAACGGCATCTCGGATTTTGTTTCCTTCGGAAATTTGACCTGGAGTTCTTCCATAGGAGCATCGCTCGGCGGGAATCTTTCCGTAGCCGGAAATCTCACATTGCTCAATTGTAATGAGCTTCAGGGGTCGTTCGGTGCGACAGCTCCGACTCACAGTATAGCCGGTAATGTCGTAGTGGACGGATCTTCGGCTGCTTTGGATGGAGCCGGTGGAACCGGAAGCGGAACGTGGAATATCAACGGAAACGTCACGATACAAAACGGAGGCTCTTTGAAAGGCGGCAGTGACGTCAATGCGAACAGCGGCAACGGCATTTTCAACATCAAAGGAAATCTCGTCAACAACGGGACGATCGCTCAGGGGAACAACGCCACGGGTGTTTTCTTTCTGAATTTTACCGGAATGTCCGCACAGTCAGTCTCCGGTACTGAGGCACAATTTGATTTGCAAAATATCACAATTAATAACTCCGCAGGTGTGACTCTAAACGAGGATATTTTTGTTCAGGATACGCTCTTCCTTACAAGCGGAGCATTCAGCAACCAGACATTTCTCCACTTCTACGCCGGCGGCGGGGCAACCATTTCTCGAAGCGGTGGGACACTTGGATCATTGGTGGATCCTTTGAACATCTCAGGAGATCTCCGTGTGACGTACACGGGCTCAAGTCCGACTACGACCGGCAACGAAATACCCGCGACGTCCGATAAGTTAGCCGACCTTACCATTAACAACAGCGGCGGCGTTACGTTGAACTCCAATGCAACGGTGAATGGAACGCTGATTTTGACTAACGGCAAGTTAACGCTCGGGTCGAAAAACCTTACAGTGACTACGACGAACGCAATCAGCGTCGCGAACGCATCAACTTATATCATAACAAACTCTACCGGTGCGTTAAGGCAGAATGTCCCGACATCGAACACAGATGTCTCATTCCCGGTCGGCACCTCTTTAGGCGCAAATCCCGCAGTGCTCAATAATAACGGGGGACAAGCCGATACGTTCTCGGTCAAAGTTGTAAGCTCGACAAGCAACGTTACTGATGCAAACAGCGTTGTCCATGATCAATGGACGGTGAGCGAGGGCGTAAGCGGGGGAAGTAATCTTACACTTCGTCTTCAATGGAACGCGGGCGATGAAGGGTCGACTTTTTCGGGTTCCCGCGGCAGTGCACACGTAGGCCTCTATTCGGGTTCGGGAACCGCGTGGACGTCAATAGCGACCTCGATCAGCGGGTCAGGTCCTTATACGGCTGCGTCAACGGCTGCGGTGACAAGCGCGGTTCAGAATGCAGTCTTTACTGTTGCACTCCCGGTTGTTCTTCCGGTTGAACTTACTTCATTTACCGCCACACCGAGCAACGGAAAAATTGAATTGGCTTGGACGACTGCGACTGAAACGAACAACTCCGGCTTCGACATTGAACGAAGGACAGTCAGCAGTGAACAGGCAGCAGTGAACAATTGGACAAAGATAGGTTTTGTCGATGGGCACGGCACGACGAACGCTCCGCAGAACTATTCATTTACCGACGCTTCGGCGACGATCGGAAAATATGCGTATCGTTTGAAACAGATCGACCGCAACGGAGCGTTTGTGTATAACCAAGAAGTCGACGTGACATCTGGAATCACGCCGAACACCATCCTCCTCGACAATAACTACCCGAACCCGTTCAACCCGTCGACGAAGATCTCGTTTGTGTTGGGCACAACAGGGCATGCGACGCTCAAAGTGTTCAATCTTCTCGGGCAAGAGGTCGCGACCCTCGCAAACGGAAATTTCAACGCCAACGAAGTGCAGGAAGTCACCTTCGACGCATCGCATCTTTCGAGCGGTATTTATTATTACCAATTGAAGAGCGGTGATAGAACAGAGATCAAGAAAATGATGCTGTTGAAGTAACAGTTTAATCAGAGTAGACCAGAAGAGCCTCCGTGAAGAGCGGGGGCTCTTTTCGTTTATACGTCAGCCGGATTCTTGCCTTTTACAGTTCATGGACGAATGCTCTCTCTTCACTTGAAAATCGCAAATCGTCAATCGTCAATGCTTATTTGCATCCCTCCTCCATCCTCGGTATATTTCTTCGATAAAATTTTGAAAGGATGTTATGGAACGACTTTTTTCCCCTTGGAGGTCTCAGTATATCGCTTCTTTGTCCGTCCCCAAAAACGGCCGGAACGATCGGTGCCTTTTTTGCGATGTTGCAAAGGAAAAGAGCGATTCCAAAAATCTTATTCTTTTCCGCCGCCGTCATTGTTTTGCGATGATGAACCTCTACCCTTACAATAGCGGCCACGTCCTGATTATTCCCTATACCCATACGTCAGAAATGGGAAAACTGACAAAGAAAGAATATGCCGAGGTCATGTCTGCCACGAGCGATATCATCCGGGCGCTGACGAAGGCCTTCCAGCCGCATGGTTTTAATTTCGGGGCGAATTTAGGAAAGGTCGCAGGCGCGGGCATCGACCAGCATATCCATTTTCATGTTGTCCCCCGATGGAACGGCGATACGAATTTTATGCCGACGCTTGCCGACACAAAAGTCGTGTCCGAAGAAATCAACGCAACGTACAGGAAATTGAAGAAACAACTCTCCACGAAAACATAGTTCATGTTTTCTCCCCTGAACGTGATAAAGAATGCAAAACTCAAAGTGCAAAGGGCAAAATTTCAATAAAAAGTTGAAAATTGAATCGTAATAGACTTATAACTTTATACTTTCAACTGTAATTTTGCCCTTTGCACTTTGAATTTTAAACTTGCCATCGATCATATGCACCCCCAATCAATCCACAGCAAACCCATCGGCGCTTTTATGACGCCGCTAGAAACAACCAAATGGGTAGTCGAGAAATACGGTCTTTTTGAGGACTGGGTTGACGGGGCAACCGTCCTCGACCCGACTGCGGGTGATGGAAATTTTCTCGAAGCGTTCATTTTGCTTGCTCGGGAAAAGGAAGTCACAATAAATCGGTGGATGCTCAAGCGCCTTTTCGGTATCGAAAGGGAAAAGAAGTTCATCGCTAATTTCCGTCGAAGAATGAGGAAATGCTACGGTCTCGATATTCCGGAAGAAAATTTTTATGCCGGCGATTTTATTTTATCGGACCATAAGATGAAAGCCGATATCATCGTTGGGAACCCGCCGTGGCAGAATTTCAACGAATTGCCTGATCGATACAAAGAGCGGCTTAAACCATATTTTTTTACATACCACCTCGCGGAAAATCCGCGCGCATTACTCCTTGGAGGATCAAGGATCGATATTGCCGCCCTTGTCATCGCGAAAAGCCTCACTAACCATCTAGTTCACAAAGGAAAAGCTTTCTTTTTCCTTCCGCTTTCGATTTTTCTGAACGATCTGGCTCATCGCGTTTTTCGAAAGTATGCACTCGGCGAGACCAAATTTGCCGTGAAAGAAATCTATGATTTCGAGGGAGAATCTCTGTTCGACGGGGTCGCAACGCGCTATGGGTTTGTCGCATTCCAGCGCGATGCAATGCAAGAATTTCCCGTCCCATATTTTGTGAAAGATCGCGGTTCTTGGGTTCGGAAGGACGCTCGTCCGCTTTTTCGGCCGGACGATCCGTTAAGCGTTGGCAAGCATCGGAAGACGCGCGTTCCGTTGGATGAACCTTTCAAAAGAATAAAAATTGCTCTTCATTCGAAGCCCCGCCAAGGAGTGAATACGTGTGGCGCGAACGATGTGTTTATTTTTGACCGCCTTAAAAATCTCGACGAGCACACGGCAATTGTCGGCAACAAAAATTGCGAAGGAATACGACTGCCGACGGAATTCCTCTTTCCGCTCACCGTGAAGGATAATTTTACTCAACACGATCCAACTCCGCGCCGCTACGTTCTTATCCCCCACAATGCGCACACCGGAAAACCGTTGGAACTATTTGAGATCGAAAAAGAACCCCTGCTCCAGAAGTATCTTAATTCACAGAGAGCCGTTCTCCAAAAGCGCAAAGGAGTATTGATCAATGCATGGATCGCCAGAGGTTATTGGTGGGCGCTTCTTGGAGTGGGAAAATATTCGTTTTCTCACCACAAAGTGATGTGGGAGGCGTACGGAAAAAAAAGGTTTTTACCGAAAGTTTTTTCCAATGCGGGGGATCTGTGCTGGCAAGGGAATCAATCCCTCCACGCATACATCCCTTTGGCTAGCCTCGCTTCCGCAAAAAAAATTCAGCGCCGACTACAGATGCCTTTCGTCGAGAAGTTCCTTTCTTCTCATCGAATGGAAGGAACGTGCAATTGGGCTCAGCCAGGCAGGATATCACGGTTGCTTGAATTTGTAGACTTGCCTGAATGATGATTACTCTGAGCGCTCAGATTTTGCGCAGATTGCAGATTTCTCAGATTGAATGACTGCGAATGCCTCACGTAGGTCTAATAAATTTTCATTTTATCGATGAACGATTTTTTGTATAAAGAGCTTGAGAGCATTCCGTTTCTTGGAAGCCTCGGCATCAAGCGTTACGAGCTCGACAACGGATTGAGCGTTGCGATCGTTGTCGACGGCACGACTCCGATATTTACGTACCAGACATGGTACAAAGTCGGATCGGCCGATGAGCCTGCCGGACGGCAGGGGCTTGCGCACCTGTTTGAACATATGATGTTCCGTCAGACAGCACGCCGTGCGATGGGGGAATTCGAACGAGTTGTCAATGCGAATGGCGGGACGGGGATCAACGCGTATACCTCGCGGGATCAGACTGTCTATTTCTTCACTTTTCCCTCGGACAAGATCGATGTTGCAACGGACCTTGAATCCGATCGGATGGAAAACCTTCAGATCGACGAGGAGATGTTTGCGACTGAAAAAGGGGCAGTTGTTACTGAAAAAAATCGCGGCTTGGACGATCCAAACAGATTCCTATGGGAAGAGCTTTATCGGCTTGCGTACGTCGAGCACAACTATCGGTATTCGACCATCGGCGAATTCGAATCGATCAAAAGCTTCACGGCCGACGAGGCCCGGAGTTTTTACCGTCGGTACTATTCTCCGGACAATTCGTTGATCATCGTCGTCGGGGATGTCGATCCGGAAACGGTCATGCGTTCAATCGCGAAACGCTATGGACCGATTCCCCGGTCCGGAACGAAACGTCGCGCCGTAAAGCCTGAGCCGCTTCAGACAGAAAATCGCGAGGCGACGATCTCTCACCCCAAAGCGACACGCCGAATGCTGGCAAAAGTTTGGCATACGCCGTCCATTGTTCACGCCGATTACCCCGCTTTGGCGGCTGTGGGACGGCTCCTCACGTCGGGAAAATCCGCGATCTTAAACGAACGGATCCTCAATACGTCGAAAGCGACCGAACTCTTCGCAGACATATTTCTCTCCCGCGATTGCAGCACTTTTGAGCTCTTTGTCCAGCCAGTTGACGGAGAGACGTTTGAGAATATTGAAAAGATCGTCTACCAGAGTTTGGGTGAGCTTGCCGAGGGCCGCATCGATGAACGCCAATTGCTTATCGTTAAAAATAATTTGCAACGTGAAACGT
>DATJXA010000031.1:0-4900 GCA_035500675.1 Bacteroidota bacterium
TGGATGATATAATCCGTTCCCGCCATTGCTGTAGAATCAAAAATCCCCGGAAATTTTACCCCGTCAAAAAATGACGGATTGCTGCGATTAAAGATCCGCTGGCCCGCAACGAAAAACTTAATATGGTTGTCGCTCGGGGAAACGGGTCCGCTTGCAGTCACATTGTATTCATTCAAACCGTATGAATATGTCCCTAAATTCTTTTGTGTGCCGCTGAGAAATCCGTCGGTGAGGCCATCGATACTGAAATTATAATTTGGACTCCCAATTTTCGTCGTCGTATTCACCACACCAGACATCGCACCACCGTATTCCGCCGTCATCCCACCAACCTGTGTCGACACCTCTTCAATAGCATCGTTAATTACATTGGCGATGTTTTGACGGTTAACCGGGTTCGTCGTAAGAACCCCGTCGACGTAGTATGCAACTTCTCCGGTCCGTCCGCCTCGGACGTAAATATTTCCGCCTTGGGATACAACGCCTCCGGAAAGGGCGACAACGTTTTGCACCCCTCGCACGGGAATGTCCTGCAGTTGTTCCGCTTTAAATGCAGTAACGTCGTTCGTGGCGCTTTTGTTGATCAGGGGAGTTTGAGCGACGATATCGACTTCTCCTAATTTTACGCCCTCTTCGCCGTTGAGTGAAAAGTTCGTTTCAGTCGTAAGATCAACGGTGACGTTTACATTTGAAATGACAACAGCCTGGTACCCGAGATATGAGCATCTGACTTTATACACTCCCGGTGGAATATTGAGAGCCAGATAAGCCCCGTTAACGTCTGTGGATGCTCCCAAGCTAGTTCCCTCAAGGAGAACGGAAGCTCCTATCAACGGTGCGCCGGTCTTTTTGTCGACAACCACGCCACGCATTTTGCCTGTCGTTCCCGCTTCAACGCAGGAGGCCGCCAGAAAGAGTGCAATGGAGATGAGAAGTAAAGGTTGAATTTTGCTGAACATATTACCTCCAGATTTTTCAAACACCGGAATTGTATTCCTGATAATAGGGCGTCGAGATTTTTTTTCGCAGAGTTTTTTACGATCGATGCTTTCCGGACAAAACATTAAATACCTGGGTAAGAATGTAACCAAGATGTCTATTTATCTTCGGAGAGTTACAACAAATTCAGATACCATAGCAACTTTTTTGAACGGAAAAAGTGCGCCGTGGCTCGTTCATAGTGTGTCGAACGAAGCATGGTTACATTACGCGCAGCACATGTCAGCAACAATAAGTCTTTCTTGATAGATTGAAAAGAGTTTCGCTGTTACGGTTTGCCTCCCTGCAGCCATATTGTTGCGGTCGCCGAGAGATCGCTGGGCACATTTGAAACTTTCCTATTGCTGATATTTTGACAACGATCATGGCGGCACAATGGTATTGTGCCGCCGCTGATCATTATCTCCAACAAGGTATTTCTTATCTTCTTAAACGGTGTTGCTTTTTTCGCTACACAAAAGGCGAACTTACTTGAGCAACATCATTTTCTTTACGGACGTAAAGTTGTCCGATGCTAATTTGTAGATATACATTCCGCTTGCAAGATTCGATGCGTTAAACGTAACCGAATGGCTGCCTGCGGTCTCATTCCCATTGACGAGCGATGCGACTTCTTGTCCAAGCACGTTGTAGACCTTCAACGTAACATGTGCATTGTTTGCAATGCTGTAGTTAATTTGCGTCGACGGGTTAAACGGATTGGGGTAATTTTGAACGAGCTCGAATTTATTGGGAGTCACGTTGTTTTGTGCGCCTACGGATGTTCCGGAATTTACAACGTCAAACTCCTGGTAGTACACATTGTCAAGCGTGTCGGTACTCGCCGCTGATCCTTTCAAATCGCCAATGTACATAACTCGCGCACGCCATGTATTCGAATTTACCTTTTGAAGGTTTGCAGCCATGCTCGATTGAATTGCCGATTCTGTTCCTTTAGCAAAATTTGAAAGGTTCTGCGCCGTTCCCCATGTTGCACCGCCGTCGAAGGAAACGTTGTACCAGAGGTCGAATCTCATCACTCCAGTGGCCATCGTATCGATTCCTGCATGAGTCCAGGCAGCTTGTGACCAGACCTCGACGATCGTTTGGCCGTCGGAAGAGAGTGCGATGCTCGGGAAGCAGCATCCTTGGTCGTTATTGCTCGAACGGTTGTTTCCGCTCATGTAATATCCGATGAGCGTGTCTTTGCGGTCAAAGCTGACGACACTCTTGAACCCGTTTGTCTTGTCCCAATACAGCATGTCCATCGTCTCTCTCGCTGTCGTGTCCGATCCTTGTATATCGAGATAGGCTGCATCGCCTTGGATGGCCATATGCTCTTTGCCGGTATTATCGACGGCCATGTCAACCTGACCGCCCCAGTTTGCGACAAAATTATAGAAGCCCGGGGTAAATTGCTCACCGTCTCGTCCGACGCGATTCCATTTCCAGGTCGATCCTTTGTCTGTCGACTTAAAGAATCCAACCTGATAGGAACTGTCCTGAGTGGCTGTTCCACCCCATGCCGGGTTCGGCACAAGGTCTGTACCGGAGAGTTCGCAAGGAATGCCGATACTGCCATCGGGATAACTAATGAGAGGAACGTCTAAACTCGACGTCGTCTGACCACCAGGCGTTGTTGCACTTGTACATACATTCGAGTCCGCCACCGTCCAAGTTTGACCGAAATCTGTTGATCTGCTGATCTTGTAATTCGTACGGCCGTTCGAATCCTTAAACAAAACGGTGCCCGTGCTATCAAGCGTCAACGTTCCAGCGTCGCGATCTGGTGACACCTGGGTCGTTGTAAAATTACCACCGCCTGCGGACGCTTCAAGGCCGTAGTAGCTGTGTCCTGAACCAGCCCATCCGGCGGCAACTCCTGCAAACCCATCGACATCTCCGCCCTTCCAGACATCAATTTGCGAAAAATACGTCGTCTGTGTTGACGGAGCAATGACATCCTGAGGAGCCGTAAACGTGGTCCCATCGTAATATACATACTGAATGGATCGCGATGCGCCGCCAGCTGCCGATTTGATATAGATCATGTACGTATGTCCCTCATAATACTCAATCATCGTCGGGGCACCGTAATTTTCTAAAAGGTCGTAATAGGTCGTTCCAATGGTGGTCCTGGTCCCCGCATCGACTTTCTGCATTTTCGCTCCCTTGTTGAAACTCGGGGGAACTGTGCTGACCTGATTCAGGCTCGAAGTTACCTCGGGGGCGATAATGTAGTGGGTCGTCGCTTTTTTGGTTTGGCCGGCGAATACTGCAACGGCACCAACCGTCATAAGAACAAGAAACGTAGTGAATATCTTCTTCAACATAGCCATTCTCCTTGGATGGTTCGGTGAATTTGGTGAATTAAAAACTACCTCGACACAAAATGCGGGTGCGCTATCTCCTTTCCTTGTTCCCTATTTATTAATGAATAGTTGTTGTTAAGATAATAATTCCTGAAAATTCTATTGCCTGGAACTAGAGGCAAAATAGTATTAATTATCTTCGATACTGGAGATAGGGTAAAACGGTAAGCGGTTGCAAGAAGGCGTATTCGCTCGGTTGGGCATTTTGAGAAGCTGTTACATGAAAGAAAACAGTTTTAACAATTATCAAATCGGCCTTCGCTTGTTCTTATAGGGGTGACAGGAATGAAACTTTTTGCAAAAAATTCCGTTAAATTAAACTTGGCCTTCTATTGGTGCATTAGTGGTCAATATAAAGAGTGCAATTTCAATTGTCAAGCCTCTTTCAAAAAAAACATACTTTGGGAGGCATTACAGGGAGACAACCTTAGCTTCATAAACTCCCTCCAGCGAAGAGATCTTTGAGAGAACTTGGTCGGAAATGCCGCTGTCAATATTCATCACAGTCAAAGCTTTTCCTCCAATTCCGAATCGTCCCAGCGACAACCCTGCTATATTAATAGAGGCTTCGGCAAGGACCGAGCCAACCCTCGCAAGCATTCCGGGTTTGTCGGTATTCGTGTAAAATAGAAGAATTCCCTCAGGATTCACTTCAAAATAAAAAGCATCGATCCGAACGAGGCGCGGGTTTGTCGTTCCAAAAACCGTTCCCGCGAACGAGCGCTTTTCCTGGTCTGTAGAATATTCCACCGATAATAATTGAGTGTAGTTTTCCCCGTCCCGTTCTTTTTTTTCGCTGATCCGTATCCCCATCGATTGTGCAAGGATCGGCGCGTTGATATAATTCACCGGAGGGCTCATGAGCCGCGAGAAAAATCCTTTCAGGACGCCGGTGGTCAACAGCTCAATATGTTTTTGAAGAAGATCTCCGCGTGCTTCGATGGTGAGGTCGCGAAGTTTACCTTTCATGACCTGCGCCTGCAGGCTGCCGAGTTTTTCGGCTAACACAAGGAACGGTTTCAACTCGGCCGGAATGCCGGCCTGCAATGCCACTGCGTTCACAGCGCCGGAGATCCCGCGGTCGTGGAGCGCGTCGGCAACCTGTTCGGCGATCTGGATCGCGACCTTCTCTTGCGCTTCTTCTGTTGAGGCGCCGAGATGAGGTGTAGCGATCACGTGCGGATGCTGGAGAAGTGGATTCGACGCTGGCGGTTCTACGACAAACACATCCAGTGCGGCGCCGGCTACCTGGCCTGAGTTCAACGCCACAAGAAGATCCGCCTCATCGATGATGCCGCCGCGCGCGCAGTTGATGACGCGGACGCCTTTCTTGCATTGCGCAAATGTCTTTTTGTTCAGGATGCCTTTCGTCTCGTCGTTCAGGGGCGTGTGGACCGTGATGAAATCGGACCGCCGGTACAGTTCGTCGAGTGTGACGAGTTCGACGCCGAGCTTAGAGGCGACGTCGTTTGCAAGGACCGGATCGAAGCCGATGACGGTCATCCCGAACGCTGTGCATCGCACTGCTACTTCGCGTCCGATCTTTCCCA
>DATJXA010000032.1:0-118484 GCA_035500675.1 Bacteroidota bacterium
GCCGCTATATAATAGAGCCGGCGTTGCGCATCTTTGATGTTCTCATACGCGGAAAGGACTTCGGGAGGGATCGCTCTGTTTGCACGGACGTATTCTGTAAAGAGCGTCGAAGCATGACGGATAATGGCATCCATCTCCGTATTTTCCTCGGGAACGTCGACATGGATCTGAATTTCCGCCTGAAGGTATTTCTCGTTCGTCAAAAATTTTGTGATCGTCGCCTGCACCGTCCCGTCGACGAGGATCTTCAATAACCCGTTCGGGAGTTTGAGTATCTGGATGATCTTTGCGACAACCCCTTCTTTATAAATGTCGTCGGCCCCGGGCTCGTCGATCGACGGGTCTTGCTGCGCTGCCAGGAAAATATACTTATCGTTTTCGAGCGCGAAATTTGCCGCGCGAAGGGAGGATTCCCGTCCGACGAGAACGGGAAAGATCATATACGGAAAAATGACAACATCTCGAAGCGGCAGCACCGGAAGCGTTGTCGGGATCGAGTCGAGCGTGTCGATTCTCGTGAGACTTTCTTTTACCTTTTCAATGGCCATTGAAGCGGGGAATCATTCTTTAAGAGTGAATAAAGACACAAAAAGCGGGAAAACGATCCGCTTGGTTTTGGTGAATAAATCTTTTGTGTGGTTAAAAGGTACTGATAAATTGAAGGGATGTCAAGGTGGCCTGCCCCTCCTCTGCGAGGAGGGGAGTTTGTACTGGAGAATTTCTCGAGAAGAAAAACTATATCCTGATGCGCGACCTCAAGAGAGGCATCACTCCGGCTGCAGTTCTGCATGGATCTCAACTTCTTTTTTCCTCGTGCGAAACCTTGGCAGCAGCGGGATGTGTTTGAACAGTGCCGGCACGCGCACCTTCAAGGCGTCGACATAAGTATACATAACGGGAACAAGCACTAACGTAAGAAGCAGCGAGCTCGTTAAACCGCCAACGAGCGCCCACGCGAGGCCGGACTTCCATTCCGCACCCGCCGCCGAGCTCGTGGCGATCGGAAGCATACCGAATACCATCGCTACGGTCGTCATCAGAATCGGCCGAAGCCGCGTCTCGCCCGCTTCGAGCAGAGCATCATACGTCGGCATGTTGCGCTCTTCCTTCATTTGATTCGTGCGGTCGACAAGAAGGATCGCATTCTTCCCTACAAGCCCGACGAGCATGATGATGCCGAGCATCGAGAAGATGCTGAGGGCCTTCATCGTAAGCGCCAGAGCCAGCAATGCGCCGATGATCGCAACGGGTATCGAGAATAATACTACGAATGGATAGACGTACGAATCATACAAAGCGACCATGATCAGATACGTAAACAAGATCGCGGCAAACAGAGCAATACCCATGCTGCCAAAACCCTCCGCCTGATTTTTTAAATCTCCCAAATAACTGATCTGGATGCCGGGAGGCACGACTCCTTTTAACGCTTTCGTGATATCGGCGCCAATACTTCCGCTCGGGCGGCCGACTGCCTGCGAAAAGATGGTCACGGAAAAATTCCGGTCCTGTCTTTGCAGTTTGGTCGGTCCCGTCGTCTGATAAATGTTGGCGAATTGTTTCAACTCCACCAACTCGCCCTTCCTGTTGAGAATGGTGATGCCGCCCACGTCCGCCGTTTTGGATCTGTCGAATTTATCGAGGACGATGCGCATGTCGTACTCCGTCGTTCCCTCGCGAAACTTAGAATCGTCGTCGCCGTCCAACGCAACCCGCAGCGTCGAGCCGACGTCGGCAAGCGTCAATCCGAACGCCGCCATTCGCTGGCGGTCGATCTCGACGCGCGTTTCCGGCTTCCCCTCTTCCGATGAAAGCCGTACATCGGCCGTTCCCGGTACGGTCCGCACAACGTCTGCAATTTTTGACGCGGCAGCCCGGACATCGTCGTAGTTTGTCCCGCTGACGACGAGCTGGATCGGCGTTTGGTTTGCCGTCCCGAATAAGCCGATCGGGTTCACGCGGACCTTGACACCGGGGATCTCCGCCGTCTTTGCTTTGATCTCCGCGGCGATATCGTCGGTCGAACGGGAGCGCTGGTCCTGCGGCACGAGCGTCACGTTCAATTCAGAATTGTTGTTCGACGTTTGCCCCAACAATCCTTCGCTCGATGCGCCGACGTTGACGAACATTTTTTTCACTTCAGGAATCTCGGAAACAATCTTTTCAACCTTCTGCGTCACAAAGTTCGTGTTGTCGAACGTCGAACCGGGCGGAAGCTCGAGCGTGACAGTGAACTCCCCGCGGTCTGCGACCGCGATGAATTCCGACCCGATAAAGCCGAGAGGAACGAGCGAGAGCGAAGCAAGGAATAACGCTACCGCGAGAAGAATGATCCTGGCTCGATGGTGCAAGCTCCATCGGAGAATTTTGCCGTACTCATCCGAGAGCTTCTTGAACATTCCTTCGAACCATACCGCGAATTTACCTAAGATCGTCCTGTCGGTGAGCCGTTCGAGTTTCGCAAACCTCGAGGCGAGCAGGGGCGTAATCGTGAATGAGACAAAAAGCGACATGAGGGTCGAGAAAACGACCGTCAACGCGAATTCGCGCATGATGTTGCCGACAAGGCCGGACACCAGCGATAAGGGAAGGAACACCACAACGTCCACGAGCGTGATCGAGAGCGCCGCGAAGCCGATTTCGTTCCGTCCTTTGATAGCGGCGTTCCGTTTCTCTTCGCCATGCTCGAGATGGCGATAGATGTTCTCAAGGACGACGATCGAATCGTCGACCAGAATGCCAACGACAAGCGACAGTCCGAGCAGGGTCATGAGGTTCAACGACATTCCGAAAACGTACATCCCGATGAACGTCGACACCATCGACGCCGGTATTGCGATCATGACAATGATCGAGTTGCGGATGCTGTGGAGAAAACCGAGCATGACGAGCGCCACAAGAAAAATTGCCAGCGTCAAATCGTGTTTTACGGCGTCCGCGGCGTCTTTTGTGAACGTTGAACCGTCCTGAGCAATGTCGAATTTCAAATTGACGTTTTTGTATTCCGCTTCTATCTTCGGCAGTTCGGCCCGGATCGATTCGCTCACCTCGACGGCGTTGGCATCGTTTTGTTTTTGGATCAGCAATCCGACCGACGTGATCCCGTTGATGCGGCTCAGCGTGGTAAAATCTTTTTCGCCGTCCTGCACTTCAGCCACGTCGGAGAGAGTGATGTCGCCCCCCTGCTTCGATTGTGCGATAACAAGGTTGCGCACATCGTCTACGGTGGCAAATTTTCCGGCGATGCGGACAATGTATTGAGTCTCGCCCTCTTCCACTTTACCGGTGGGGAAATCGAGATTCGAGGACTTCACTGCCTGCACGACCTGAAGAATCGACAAGCCGTACGACCGGAGTTTCTGCGCGTCGACATTGATCCTGATCTCACGCTGGTCTCCTCCGACGAGCGTGATCTGCGCAACGCCAGGGACTTTCGACAAACGCGGTTGAATGCGGTCCTTGAGGAACTGGTAAAACTCGCGGCTCGGCATCGAGCTCGTCGCTCCCATGCGCATGACAGGAAGTTCGTCGAGCGCGAATTTTGTGACCGTCGGTGTCTTCGCTCCGTCGGGAAGGTTGTACGAGATCTCGTTCACTTTCCGTTGCGCATCCTGCAGCGCGACATTGACGTCGGCGGATTGCAGAAATTCGATATTGACGAAAGAGACTCCCTCGGACGATGTTGCATAGACCGCCGACACCTTATCGATGCCGGACACGGCGTCTTCGATGAGCTTTGTAACGGATGTCTGCACTTCGTTGGGCGATGCTCCAGGATAGATCGTCGTGATCGTCACGTAGGGGGAAGAGATCTTGGGAAGCAGCTCATATTTCAGCTGAGTGTAACAGTATAGGCCGAGAACGCCGAGCGCGGCGAAAATCACCACGATGAGCGAGGGGCGCTTGATGGACAGTTCAGTCAATGTCATGTTTCATCTTCTCCAAATAGATATGGCGGCATAGAACGCCGTCGTGTTATTTCACTACCGTGACAGCAACGTTATCCTTGAGATTGTTTTGACCGCTCAACACCACTTGCTCACCCTCTTTCACCCCGGACAGGACTTCGAGATTTGTACCTACTTCAGCTCCAACAACCAGATCGCGTAGATGCGCAACGCCTTGATCCACCACAAACACTTGCGCGTTTTTCGTGCTGCCGAGAAGCGCTTCGCGGGGAATAGCAAGCACTTTGCCCGACGTTATAGAAATAAAAGAAACGCGTCCAAACATCCCCGCCTTCAACGGATGAGTAGCATTATTCGCGAGTTTGATTTGAACCGGATATGTATGCGCTTCGTCCGCTTTATCGCTGATCGTTTCGATGGTTCCCCGGAACGTGATGCCCGGATAAACGTCGGTCGACACGTCGACAGGGTCGCCCACTTTCAATTTGAACGCGTCCTCTTCAGCGACATTGAGCTTCACTTTGAGCGTCGAGATATCGACAACATTCGCGATGACGTTATTCTTCTGCACCGTCGCTCCAACGCCCACCGGCCGCGACGTTACGATACCGGAAATCGGCGTCTTGATTTTTGCATCGTTGTATTGCCTCCGGGCGATGATGTACTGCGCTTCGGCAGATTGATAACCCAGTTTCGCGGTCTCGAGTTGGATGTCTGAGACGGAGCCTTCTTTGAACATCTTTGTATACCGTTCGAGGTCCTTCTTCATTTTTTCATAGCTTACTTCCGCGGCGTCGTAATTTGCCTTCTTCATTTCATCGTCTAACTGCACAAGCACCTCGCCGGCTTTGACATGGTCGCCGATCTCCACAAATACTTTTGTTACCCGTCCGTCCGTTTCGGAAAGAACGGCAACATCGTTATTCGCGGCGATCGTGCCGGTCAATGTAAAATCTTCCGAGAGTTGCTTTTTTTCCACGGTCGCGAGCGTGACGGGCAGAAACTTTGCAATGTCGTTCTCCGATTTCGCTTGCATCTTCGATTTGTTGTTCAAGAGGACGGCAACGATCAGCGCCAGAACGATGATCGCGCCGGCGATAACTTTTGTCTTTTTCATATTAAGCTCCCTTTAAGAGATAGATATAAATGGTCAAATCAAAATCGTTATTCACCGATCGCCCGTTCCAGCCCCGCTTCCGCAACCTCATAGTCGACGAGCGATTGAGTATAGTTCGTTTTGGCCTGCAGCAATGCGACCTCGGCGTCGAGCAGGTCCGTATTGAGCGCCAACCCTTGTTTAAATTTTGCATCGGTGACGCGGTAGTTTTCTTCCGCCTGGCTCACTTCTTTTTCGGCAACAATGATCCGCTCCTGCGCCCTGTGGAGGTTAAGGTAATTCCGCGTCACGTCCAATGTCACGCCGTCCTTCAACTGCGCAAGGCCGTCTTCCGCTTGCGAGAGCTGCGCCTTCGCCTGGTCTGTCTGGTGAACCGTCGTTCCCCAATTCCAGATGTCAAAGGAGACCCCTATCCCAACGTCCCACGTATCTTTAAAAACGTCCTCCGCCGGAAAAAATCTCTGGTTCGGGCGCGAGGAATAGTAATTCCCCGTAAAGTACACTTGCGGGAACCAATTCGACTGAGCGATCGCGACCGCGGCGTTTCCCGCTTTGACCTTATATTCCATCGATTTCAATTCTGGCCGCCGGTCCATTGCTTGTTGAACAAGTGTAGTGAGGTCGCCAAAAGATTTTGGCTCATGTTTGATGTTGGTAACAGGGTCGACAGCTGTATCCAACGGAAGCCCCAGGAGACTGTTAAAACTGATCTTTGCAAGTTGAACATTGTTCTTCATATCGATTTGGCGAAGCTCCGCATCTGAAAGCTGTACCTGGACTTTCAGCACGTCGTTTACAGTGATCATCCCCTGACCTTGCCAGCTTTGGACGTCTTTAAGATGGGCTTCCATCTGTTCCACATTTTCATCGACAACTTTTTGGAGCTCGATGGCCTGAGTAAGGTTCCAGTACGCATTTTTGATATTGTAGATGAGATCGCTTTTATCTTTCTCAAAATCTTTTTGGGCTGAGCTCGCGTTATACTCTGCAATATCGGCGTTCCGCTGCAACTTGAAGCCGGTAAATATCGGCTGCTGCACTGTCACCTTGAGATTGTAATTGTTGACGACGGACGGAGAGAGTGTGATAGGGTCCGGAATAAGAGGATAGAGCGAAACCTGCGTCGGTGGAATATCGCTCAACCGTGCATACGCGCCGCTGAATTTTACGGACGGCAGCATCAATGCATTCGCCTCGCTCGATCTTGAATCTGCATACTGAACGCTCATGAGCGACGCATGGATCGATTTGCTTTTTTCCAGTCCGATTTGAATCGCCTGGTCAAGTGTAAGAGACATTTTCTCTTCACCGCGAGCGGAGCCCGCAACCAAAAGCGATGTAATGACGAACAAGAATCTTATGCGGAACTTCATTGTGACTCTCTCCTCAGCCATAGTATTGCGTGTACTTGTTTTTGTTCTGTGAGACGATTGTGACGGATAAATATTGTCGACCGATCGATGGCGTCATTTTTTGTAAACGATCATGGGACTAGTTCATGAAAGCGGACTTTCGCGTCCTCGGTCATCATCGACTCGAGAATCATCGCGTTGGCTTTCCGAAAAGCAGCCTCGAGATCGATTCCCATGACGTCGTGCCAATATGTGTCTTCCCGGTCCATTTGGCGCATAAGGTGATTCGAACTTGCCCAGAGAATTACCGCTGCCTGTTTAGGGTCGATGTCGCGCTGTATCACGCCTTCATCGATCCCTCGCTGGATAAGGTCGATCACAAGCTTCCAGACCTTCTGGTTTTCTCCGGAACACGATTGGAGCATCTCGGGAGATACTTGTTTATGAAATTGAGGGTTCTCGAAAAAATAAAACATCCGAAAGTAATTGCGGTGCTCTTTGAAAAATTCGTAATATGCCTCACCCAGGTTTGCGATCGTCTTTAGAGTTGGGTGGTCTTTAGAAAGAACTTTTCCGAATATATCTGCAAGAACTTCGGTGCCTCGCAGCATCACGGCAAGGTATAAGTCTTCTTTGCTTTTGTAGTAGAGGTATAATGTTCCCTTGCTTAATTCTGCCGCCTCTGCGATTTCGTCCATTGTGGCAACTAATAGTCCTTTTTGAAAAAAGATCTTCTGGGCTGCATCGATGATCTCTTCTCTTCTATGTTCTTTTTCGCGCTCTTTTCTCTCAGTAATTCCCATTATTGACTCCAATAAATTTAATAACTATAAGTCAGTAAATTTATACTAGTATACTCAAACTTGGCAATAAAGTCAAGCAAAAAATAAACTGGGTTTTATTTACTAACTCATGGTCAATAATAACGATCAAAAAACCGAAATGTTTCAGTTTTTAGAGAAATTATTATAGAATGGGGGTAACAACTGAAGCCGGGAAGCGCTTACGATAGAACTGGGAGGGTTGGGGGATGAAGAAAATGCCGGTGACTGCAACCTATTTGGGAACCGCGTCAACGTCAAATCGTACGGTCTTTTCCCATTTCCGCTGATCCTTGCTGACATAATCTGCATAGGCCGCTTTAATAACAATGTAGATCCAAAGCTGGCAATAAGAAAAATACATCAGGATAAGAAGTCCGATTCTTGGTAAGGTGTCTTCATTGTCATAGGAAATTGCCAGCATGATCTCGAAGAGAAAAAGGAAAAACGCCATTATCCAGACGGTCGTATACGGACCCGGAAGAGAGATGCTGACAAGGCTCAGCCCGCTAAGAATAAAGAGAATGTCCGAAATGATGATCGCAGCAAAGAAAACATAATAGAGCGCTAAAGTGTAGAGGAGGTCGAACGCAAGACGTTTGTTTTTGAAGTTCGGGATGTGTCTCAAAAATTTTGAGACGACATAATTATTCCCGCGAACCCACCGCATGCGCTGTTTGATCCACACCTTCCATTCCTGGGGTTCCTGTTCGTATGTGATCGCGTAAGGAATATATTTGATCTTGTAGCCTGCTTCGTAAATGCGGATGCTCAGTTCTGAATCTTCCGTCAACGCTTCTTCATCCCACCCATTAAGCTGCTCAATGAGGGATCTCCAGATGACAAAATTCGTACCGGGAAGCGTAGCGATATTATGCATCTGCCAACGGCCCGCTTGAAGCATCGATTGGAAGCTCAACGTCTCGATGTTGATGAACCTCGTCAACAAATTGTGCGCTTTATTCACCGTTCTAAATTTTCCTATCACGGCGCCCAATTCTTTATGGAGCAACAATTGAGCGACAAGGTAGCGGAGAGAATTTTCGTCGGGCGTATTGTCGGCGTCGAAGATCGCAATGACATCGGCTTTCACCTTTTTTACGCCGAGGTTCAAAGCCCGCGATTTCCCCTTTCCACCCTCGCCTTTCGGCACGTCGAACAGCTGTACTCTTTTGTCCTGCTTGGCATATTTCCGGATGATCTCCTTTGTAGCGTCGGTCGAGCCGTCGTTGACAACAATGATGCGGAGTTTATTGCGCGGATAATTCAGCTTCAACATCGAGGCGATCGTGGCGCCGATAACTTTCTCTTCGTTGTGGGCAGGAATAAGTACCGCGCACGTGGGGAATTCAAAGCTCTCGCCGTCGACCTCGTTTTTTTCTTTCATCGACTTGACATAATTGATAAACCCGAACACGGTAAGGACAAACTGGTAGGCGATCATGAACCAGATAAGGATGACGGCGATGACGAACAAAAAACTGAGATCGACTTCGAGTACCGACATAATTAGGCAGCCTTTCTCGATGCATAATTGCGTTTGACGACTTTGAGCATGATGTACATCAAAAAGAGCGACGTCACCGCAAGGAAGCCAAAAATTACGATGGCGGTGGTTGACCAGAGGCTCGTCACATTAACGCCGAACGAAAACTGATCCCCGGCAGTGAGCTCGACGGCGTGCTGCCCAGGGGGTAAGAAAATGCTAAAGCAGTCGTTCCCCCTCATGACTGTGAACGGGTAGTCCTCTTGATCCACTGTAACCGAGGATGGGGCAACATTGAATGTGGCGATCGCGCGGGTGTCCGATTGGTATTCGAAGGTGATATCGCGCAGGCCGTGAGAAGACGAGAGTATGTTCCCCGTAAAGGACATGATCTTTGCCTGCAATTCATGGGTTGAAAACGTGTTTGCCGGCTTCCGGTCGAGCGTGATGTGGTGTTCTCCGGCCGGAATCATGTACGAATTCTCACCAAAGGGCGACAACGCGACGCCGTCGACATCGATTTCCGAAACTGTTTTCGGCATCCGGCATTCGACCGAGTACGGCGAGGTGAGCGTGTACCCGTCGTCCGTGTAGGTATAGTGGACACGCGCCGCGAGGGCGTTCGCAAAGAAGCTCATATCCTGCGGGTTGACGCTCGACTCGGAATAGATCGTTACTCTCGGCGCGCCCAGCGCTGCGGCATTCACAAGATCGAAACTTTCTGTACCGGTTTGGATCAGCGTCGGGAAAGGCGTGATGCTTTCCTTCTTCCGGAAACTGAGGATGTTGAGGTCGAGCGAAAGCTTGTCTTCGTCGCCGATCATGGACGCATATCGTTTTCCTATTTCAATGTACCTGCCGGGGTCGGTCGACCAGAGGTTTTCCGGGTCTTCAACCTGCAAAACAAAGCCGTATTTCTTCTGGAGTGCGATCACTTGCCCCATATCGACGCCAAGATATTCGCGTAACTCGGGCGATCCGTAACTGTCCATCGCAGTAACGATTGTCTGGAAGCCGGGCTTTCCGTGTGCAATATCCGCGAAGGCCGTGAGAAATGTCTCATAAGCTTTCGTCAGTTGCTCCACCCGGTATTCGACGACTGCATTTTTTGCCGATGGATTGGTCTTCCAATAAAAAGGGGATTGCGGGTTGAAGATCGCTGCGAGGTCGAACCCGTATTTCTTCTTCACTTCTTTTTGGGCTGAGGGATGCATCGGAGCAAAGATGAGCGGATTGTCAAACCCTTTACCCGCTTCGAAGTAGAGTTCAGCAAGATTCACTCCGTCCCAATCGTATGCGTTGAGAATCTTCGTATACTCCTCGGTCATCGCCGCGAGACAGCTGTCGTCCTCCAACGCAACTGCGTACCTCCACATCGGAGGGATATCGTCGCCTTTATAGTTTTTCTCGCGCCACTGCGGATGTTCATCCCAGAACTTTTTACTCACCTGGGGAGGCTCAAGCCATGCATAGACAAGCATGCCGTTCGCATGAGCAAGGGTAATGAGTCTCGTATAATCGTACGTATATTTGGGGAACTGATTCCATCCCGCGACGTGAACGACGCGGATCCCTTCCCTTGCCCACTGCTTGACGAGCGATTCGATGCTGTAGGTTTTGCGGAACCCCGGGTCGAAGTACATTTCAAGGTTCTCTCTCCGCACAATCGGCCTGAGGTGGAAATATTTCCTCACATACTCCAGCAAATACGGATACTGGCTGTAGCCGCCCTGAGAATACGAATCGAAACGGGAATTGAAAAAAATGAGTTTGCCCTTCCCGACATTTTTTCCGATGACCATTGGAGTCTCCGTGACGTCATCCACACAGAATACCTCGTCGACGCCGTCGGTCTCGAATTTGCTCACGAGTTCGGGATAGCGCCAGACGATCCGCTCTTCCGGAAAATAACGGTCGCGTATCCTGCCGACACGGACCCTCGTCTTGGTGAAACTGATGCCGAGCGCCTCCGCTAGGTCGTTCTTCGTGTCGGTGATAATATTTCCCCCATTTTGGACAAAGTCGCTGATGAGGTCGTAGTCGGTCTGCTTCAGCGAGTCGATGAATGCGTAGGGGGCGATGAGGAGGTTGTACCGCTTGAGGTCGATCGACTGCCCGACGAAAATCGTGTCGACCTGGATGTTGACGGAACGAAAGACGGATGCCAGCGACGATTCGTCGTGGAACGCTGCCCCTTTCACATGATGGTTCCAGAGGATCACGGGACGGATGTCGTTCCAGGCTTCGTCTTTCGCAAAAACATTGTCGTAAAATTTCTCTACGTTGTACGCCGTTTTTTCGAAAAAGGAGAGCGGGCGCTCGCGGAACTCGGTCGGCTCGGCTTTATAGACCTCGCCGGGCTCCAAGTCGATGTATTTGGTAAAAAGGCCTTTGATCCTGTGGTCCGAAACGGATTTACTTTTGATCTCCCCCGAGCGGTCAAAATAGGATTCGTAAAGATATTGGTCGTCGAGATGAAGGGTGTAACTCTGGCTCCCCGTAAGAATAATTCTGTCTTTCGTTTTGACCCAATTTTTCTGCTCGCCCAGATCGATGTATGTGTATCCGAGTTTTTGGATTCCGTCGACCAGTTGTTTAAGGAGGTCGAGGTCGAGAAACGGATGGAAGAAAACAGAGGCGAACCCGTCGCGGACATAGAGGTTCGTCTTTGCATTTTTGATGATGTTCCGGACGTACGCTTCGCTCTCGGCCTTGTTCGGGTTGAGCGGAACGTACCCGAGGTTTTCCGGATAGATCTTTTGTCCGAAGAGGTCTTTATTGATGATATACGGAAAGTACTGGCTGTAATCGGCGTCTTCGATCGAGAGGCGCTGTTCCATCGCCGTGCTGAAATATTTTGAGATCGTGTTGTAGAACGTGAACGACGCGGTATAGTGGGGAGTCTCCCAGATAAGCGGCGAGAGGCCGTTCTTCATAAATTCGGAGATCCCCATCTCGATCCGTTTTGCGTCCCCTTCTGCGGTCTCGTCCTTGATCGGCTTGTTTGTGCTTCCATCCCAGAATTCGAAATCGACGGCGGTCGTTCCTTTGTACTGATGGGTCACGCCGTGCATGACGATCGTCCCGCCGTTCTTCACCATATACTTGATCGCATCGACAAAATCCGGCTTATCGGACAAACTGACGCGGATCCCTTCGGACGGGTCGACGTAGAACGGGATGACTCCGACAAGGAACGGGATCCCGCGCGACGAAAGAATGTCGGCAATGTCGCGGAGCCGGTCGGGGTCTTGCAACGGGTCGACATCCTCGATGCGGATAAGCGCCGAGTGCGATTCTTCATGCTGTTCGTGGAGAATGTCGTGGAGCATGTCGGCAAAAAGCAGGTACCGGTCGTTTTCGGTCGCAGACGCGAACGGCGAGTCGGCGATGTACATCAAATTTTTAGATTTAACGATATACGGAATTTCTCTCCTTGTCTTCGACGAGTATGCGACTGCAAGAACGTCGACGATTTTATGGTTCGTAATTTCGATGATATTGGCGTTCGGCTCCCCTTTCGTGAACACCTTGTTCCCCGATTTCACAAAATCGAAATTGTTGAGCGAGTCGAGCGTCGATACGATAAAGCCGAATTTCTTACGGAGGTCGTATGAGTGCGAGAACTCGATCATCCCGGTGTTCATCCAGATGACGGGGTGGTTCGTCATGAAGACGTCGTCCGTAAACCGTGAAGGTACCGGGTCGCGTCCGTTGAAACCGATGTAGAACGTGTAGTCAAAATTATTCAGCTCGCCCGGGAAATACTTGTTCACCCCTTTGAGCGTGACGGCCGTGTTGAAATGGCCCATGAGGTCTGCAAGCTGTCGCCCGTCTCCCATGGCGTAGTTTTTCAGCTCGGAATTGCCTTCGACGAGAATGAGAATTTTCTTGAGGGGATAGTCTTGGCCGGCGCTGGGGAACGAAAGGATTGCGATCGATGTGAGGATGAACGCAAATCGAATATATTTCTTCATCTTTTGTGAAATTACCGTGGTCTGAATTCGCGAATAATGCTTCGAGAGTAACCGAAATATTTTTTTATGATGGCGACCGTCCTTTGCGCGGCGCGGCCGTCGCCGTAAGGGTTCGTTGCAGAGGCCATTGCCGCGTACGCCGCTTTGTTCTCGATGAGTTTCTTTGCCGCATCCAGTATTTTCTTTTTGTCGAGACCGACAAGTTTAACGGTGCCGAAGTCGACGGCCTCGGGCCTCTCGGTGACCTCCCGCAACACGAGAATCGGTTTTCCGAGGGACGGGCCTTCTTCCTGAACTCCTCCCGAATCGGTGATGATGAGAAACGACCGCGCCATGAGGTTCACAAAGTCCAAATAATCGAGCGGCTCGATGAGAAAAACATTGCTCATGGATCCGAGGACGCCGTAAACGACCTCACGCACGCGCGGGTTAAGGTGAACGGGAAAAATAAAATTCATCCCGCGGTATCGTGCGGCAAGCTCTTTGACCGCCTCGCATGCATTGCGCATCGGCTCGCCCCAGTTTTCACGCCGATGCATCGTGAGAAGAACTATCCGTTTGTTTTCTGCGGTGAGACGGTTCAACGTATGAATGCCGAAGGCATATTTTTTTTTGACGGAGAGCTTTAACGCGTCGATAACGGAGTTCCCCGTCACGTACACTCTCGAACGGTCGACGTGTTCGTGAAGCAGCGCTTTCCGCGCTGTGTCAGTCGGAGCAAAATGGATGTCCGCGATGCAGCTCGTGAGCCGCCGGTTGATCTCCTCAGGAAAAGGGTTCGCTTTATCGTGCGTGCGCAAGCCGGCTTCAACATGCCCGACCGGGATCTGCCTGTAGAATGCGGCAAGACCTCCGACGAACGTCGTCGTCGTATCCCCCTGCACAAGGACGAGGTCCGGCAATTCTTTTTGAAGCACCTCATCGAGCGCGACGATGGTGTTCTGCGTCAACGTTGCGAGGGACTGCTTCGGCTGCATGATATTTAAATCATAATCCGGCGCGATGTCAAAGACGTCGAGCACCTGGTCGAGCATATGGCGATGCTGGGCCGTCGCGATTGTCACAATGGTGAAAAATCTTTTCTCCCTTCTCAATGCGAGAATGATCGGGGCAAGTTTGATAGTGTCGGGGCGCGTCCCAAAAATGACGGCGATCTTCTTCAATACGTTCTCCGGGAATGACGCTTTTTCTGTACCTTGCAGCGGGGCGTTCTATGGGTATGACGCTGAAGAAATACAGGGGCAACAGCTCGAAAACCTCCACGTCAATAAAATATGAATATTTCATCTCTATTGCTGTTAAAAAATCTTAAGAAAACAAACGCCGGACGCCGTTTTTGAGCCGCATTATGCACAACGCGCATTCCAAGCGACCTTGAAATTAAGGTATAGTCTTTCTATCTTCATACACCTATGGACGCCCCCTTGTCTCTTTGAGTTCCGCGTTCAAAGAGCCTCTCCAGGAAGAGAAGCACGACCATGAATCCAACACTCGAAAAAATCGCCAAGCATCTTCGCAATGCGGAAGATTTTATCCGCTCGCGGCGTTATTCGGAAGCGATGATCGAAGTCGAGTACATCTTCCAGATCGACCCGAAAAATTATCAGGGACGTACGCTTCAAGAACGAATTCGCTCGCTGCAGAAAAAGGAAGAGGATGCGGCAAAAAATCCCGTCGTGACCACACTTTCTCGAGAAGGCATCTACCGACATCTGAGACTTGCCGAAGAGCATTATCTTGGCGGGCGTTACGACGAAGCGCTCATCGAAACAGAACGGGTGCTCCAGAGCGACGCCGATAATTATCAGGCCCGGTCGATGATGGATCGGATCCACGCGGGGCAGAAAAAAATGGAATCCGTTCTTCAGCAGCGGAACCAAACGCAAGCGCTCTCGCTGGACAGAAGGATCCAATTAATCTCTCAGTTCCTGAAGGAAGCGGACAAGTTCATTCAGCAACAGGAGTACCGTCTGGCGCTGGAACAGGTCGCAAAGGTCTTCAACCTTGATCCGACGAATCATTTTGCGCAGGCATACTCGCAGAGCATCGAAATGATGATGAAGAAGCCGCCTGCGCCAAAGGTTGCACCTCATCCACAGCCGCCTCGTCCGGCTGCGGCGGCTCCTCCTCCAACACCGCCTCAACCTCCAAAAGCTCCAGACACACCCGCACCTCCGCCGGTAGCACAGCCGCAAGCGGCGCCACCGCCAATCCCGGCTCCTCCACCGAAGCCGCTCCCGCAGGAAGCTCCCGCGGATTTGGACGGAAGAGTAAAGATGTACCGCGAGATCCTCAACGAAATGTGGTTTGACGGCATGCTTTCGGAAAAAGAAATTGCCGAATTGAAAAAAGTACGGAGTCTATTCAACATCACCGACGAACAGCACGCTCAACTCGAAAAGGAGATCAAGACCGAGGCGTACGTCGAAGCTCTTCGTATCGTCTTGCACGACGGCGTCGTGAGCCAGAACGAGGAACGTGTCCTTGAACTGATGCGCAAGCGTTACGGCATTACGATGGACGAACACAACAGTGCTCAGGCGAAAATTCTCGAAGCAAAACGCGCGCCGTCGTCCGCCCAATCGCTTCTTATTGTGGATGATGAAAGAACGATCCTCTTGACGTACGCGGCCATCCTTCGGAGACACGGATATATGGTGTTTACCGCCGAGACGATACACGACGCGATGGTGATCCTCGAGAAACAAACTCCCGACCTTATTCTGTCCGACGTCATGTTCCCCTCGCCGACAGAAGGCGGCTTTGAGTTTTATAACCAGATTCGGAATAATGCCCGTTTCAACAAAGTCCCGTTTCTTCTCATGTCGGGAATCGACGATGAATTCGTCGTACGCGCCGGTATGAGGCTGGGCATCGACGGCTATCTCACCAAGCCGTTTGATAACGAACTGCTCCTTGCAACAATCGAGGGGAAACTGAAGCGCTAGGCCGTCCTTCACGCTTCGGTATTGACCTGCTTTAAACCGCTAGCTGTTTTCCACAATCATCAGGGGGGCCTCATGATCCGCAAAGCGTTGTACTCGGCTGTATTGTTTTCCCTTTTATTTCCTCTCTCTTTACGCTCGCAGAATATGTCGTTTCCGTATGTCGAGCAATTTGACACTGTTTCTGCGCCGGGTTTGCCGACGGGATGGATTTCAACGACGAATAAATCTGCCTCCGGTGATTTTGTCATTTCGTCCTCGACTCCGTACAGCAGTCCGAACGATGTCGTCACGACCGATGCAAAGGTCGCTCAAAGTCTCCTCTCGCCGCAAATCGATTTCACCAGAATGATCGTTGGGTCGCTCGAGTACCGTGAGCGGCGGACATCATCCCATAATTCGGGGTTGATCGTTGAAGCGGTGCTCGATAACGATACTTCTTCCGCTATCGTTTTGGGCGATACGCTGAAAAATCCGGGAAGCACAAGTTACGTCCTCCGGAGCTTCACACTGCCGCAATCCCTGAATGGCCGTCCAAACGTGCGCTTCCGTTGGCGCGTGGTGGGAAACGGAACCGGATCGACGGGAACATTGCGTATCGATGATGTAGAGATCACGGTTCAAAAACAGCGCGACCTTGCGATCACAGCTCTTCAGCTCCAGCCCGCAACGGTCCGAAGCGGACAAACTGTGACGGTCTTTGTCGGCGTCTCCAACCGGGCGCTTGGCGGTACTTTTTCATTCTCCGTTCAACTATTCGACGATAAGGATGTGGATTTACCCGGTGCGTCGGCAAAAAAAGTCGATGAGTTGGATATCGTCCGCATCTTTGCCGCCGCGGAATCGACCACGTTTACACTCAACTATCCTAACGTCGCTCCGGGAAGTCACCGCCTGATCGTTCAACTAAATTTTGCCGGGGATGAGGATACGACGAATAACACCGCCGCAAAAACAATTCTCGTCGGTTATTCTCCGCGTTCAGTGCTTATCAACGAAATAATGTTCGCTCCGACCGCGGGCCCTGAGTGGGTTGAGTATATCAACAACTCTTCAGATTCAATCCCGCTTGCGCAATGGAAGATGGGAGACAACTCGGGCACGCGAGCGACGCTCACTTCGCAATCCATACAAATCCCACCCAAGCAATTCTTCATCGTTGCCAAAGACACCTCCATCTTTTCGGCATTTCCGTCTATTATATGCCCGGTTGTCGCTGCGTCATTTCCGGCATTGAATAACGACGGAGATGCCGTCGTTGTCGAAGACCCTGCCGGGTTCACGATCGACAGCGTCGCGTACTCATCCGCATGGGGAGGCACAGGAGGGAGGTCGCTCGAAAGAATCGATACGGCAGACGCTTCGAACTCTCCATCCAATTGGGGAAGTTCACGCAGCACTTACGGCGCAACGCCGGGACGCATCAATAGCCTGACGAAAAAAGAGTACGATGTATCGGTCTCAGGGATTTCTTTATCTAATCCGCAGCTCGATATCGGCCAAGCGTTTCAAGTCACCGCGACAATTAAGAACGTCGGACGCGAACCTTTGTCTGCGATCTCGGCGCAGTTCTTTCTGGATGAGAACAACGATTCGATCCCTCAATCCGACGAATTGGTTGGGCAGAACACGATCAACCAGCTCATGCCCGCGGATTCGCAGGCCGTTTTACAAACGCTGAAACTGACCTCACAAGGAAAACACCGGATCATTGCCGTTGCCGGCGTTGAACGTGACGATGATTCTTCAAACAACAGCGTGGCGATCTCGTTTGAGACGGGCATTGCGTCCCATTCCATGATCATCAATGAAATTATGTACGCGCCGCCCGGAAATATGCCCGAATGGATCGAGCTCTATAACGCCGATACGATTGCCGTTGACCTTGCAGGATGGAAGGTATCCGATTCAAACATAAAGTCCAGGGCGTCCGTGACAGGCCGCCAAACAAAGGTCGGCCCGGGCAGTTATTGTGTGGTGAGTTCCGATTCAACGCTCGGAAATTTTTATTCGGTGACCGTCCCGCTTCTTGTTTCATCCTTCCCGGCGCTTAACAACAGCACGGCCGACGCGGTTGTTCTCTACGACGACCGTGGACTGACCATCGATAGCGTGTGGTACAAACCATCGTGGGGCGGATCGAACGGCCGATCACTGGAGCGTGTAGACTATCTTGCCTCATCGGTCGATTCATCAAATTGGAGGAATTCTCCGCCGACGCCGGGGGCCGAAAACAGCGTTGCGAAGAAAAATTTCGACCTCGAGGTCGCGAGCTTTGACGGAGTGTTGAATCAACATGGGTTGTATTTATCCGCAACAGTCCATAATGCGGGAAGAAAGCCCGCAACGGCGTTCCGCGTTCAATTTTTCCTCGACCGTAACCGGGATCATACCGGTTCGCCGGAAGAATTATTGTATAGCGTCGATGAGCCGATGCTCGCATCTGGAGATTCACTCACGGTCGAATACGAATGGCGATCTGAGGTTGAAGGCGCGATCCCTTTTGTGTGCGTTGTAGATTTTCCGGAGGATGAACGGCCGTCAAACAACATAAAAAACGGATTGTTCTCAAACAGTTTTATGCCGCAATCGGTTATCATCAACGAAATAATGTACGACCCGCTCCCCGGCCGATCGGAATTCGTTGAACTCTTCAACCGGAGCGGCGATACGCTCGACCTTCAGGGCTGGAAAATGATGGACACGCCGACGAGCTCCGGCAACAGAACGGTCACACGGATTGCAGATACGTCTTTTCTTTTGCGGCCTGGGGAGTTCCTTGTCATCGGAGCCGATTCGACGCTCTTGATTCAATTTCCAAACCTTTCCAGCCTTCCCGATGGCAAAGTAATTATTGCCGGCAGTGATCTCTCCTTGAATAATTCAGGCGATGATATTATTCTCGTCGATTTGACGGGAACGAAAATCGACAGTGTGCGATATTCGCCGTCGTGGCACAACCCGGGTCTTCATATTTCAACTTCCGGCAAATCGCTCGAGCGGATCAATCCTTCTCTCGGAAGCAACGACCGTCAAAATTGGAGCACTTCGATCGCCTCACAGGGCGGGACTCCGGGGGAACAAAATAGCATTTACACGAACGTTATTCCTTCGACAGCACAGCTTCGTCTGTCTCCGAACCCTTTTTCCCCGGACGGTGACGGCGTTGAGGATTTTCTTTCTGTCGCGTATGCCCTTCCCATGACAGTATCGATGATCCGCGTTCGATGCTTCGACGTCCAGGGACGGCTGGTAAGAACGCTTGCCAACAATGAACCCGCCGCCGCAACGGGAACTATTCTCTGGGACGGACTGGACGATGCTCAGCGGCGCGTGAGAATCGGGATGTATATTATTCTTTTCGAGGCGCTCGATCAGAACGGAGGCGTTCTGAGAACGATGAAAGATGTTGCCGTCGTCGCACGGAAATTATAAACACGTCCGGTTCAATATATGATAGTGGGTCACTTTGACGATTGACCAGAAACCTTCCGAAGGCTTTTTGATCGAACCGTGAAGGAACTTTAGCATTCACTCATTATAATTAGAAAACCTTCGGAAGGTTTCTGAATGTCTCCATTTGGTAGTGACGCATTTTGATCTTCTTAGCCCATTCCATGCTGGATGCCCGCCAGAAACATGCGGGCATGACGCAAATTCGGGACCGTCATTCCCGAATGATTCTATCGGAAATCCAAAATGCGTCACGATCCTTCATTTGTATATCGTACTCCCCTTTTTTATATTAGTGCATTGTCAACTCTCTTTGTTCATCCCCAGTGACCATCAAAGAACGATTCACTTCTGGCTCAGCGGAAATATTTCAACTCCACCGCAACGGAGCGGACGGCTTCACGGTAGCGTCTCGCCTCACCTCGCTTGTCGATACAACGCTTGCCGATCTGTGGAACGTAAACCCGATGCATGACAATTTCGCCGTCGTTGCCCTCGGCGGCTACGGCCGCTGCGAGCTGTGCCCGCACTCGGACTTCGACCTCATGGTTCTCGCCGAGAACGAAAAGGCAAAGAACGCCGGTTCGGCGACGATCCAGGAATTTTTGAGGTCGCTATGGGACGCCGGTTTCAACGTAGGCCATAGCGTGCGGACGATCCAGGACTGCGTCAATTTATACGAAACCGACGTCGATTCCTGGGCGTCGATCCTCGAGAGCCGGTTCGTCTCCGGAAGCCGGCAGGTGCTGCGTGTGTACGCCGATGCAGTCTTCAAACAGATCCAAAAAAAATTCGACCTCGTGTTCGTGAAAGCGATCATGGTCGGGATGGACGAGAGGCATGAGAAGTACGGCAACTCGGTGAAGCTGCTCGAACCGAACGTGAAGAACAGCGCCGGCGGCCTGCGCGATCTTCATAATCTCCTGTGGGTATACCGTTCGACCGACACCGACTATTTTTCTGACTCGCCGTTCCTCAGTGGCGAATCCTCGTGTAAATTGATGCTCGACACTTTCTACAGGAAGAACGTCATCTCAAAAGAAGAACGGGATGCGGTCACCAGCGCCCTTAATTTCCTCCTTCGGACGCGGCACGAGACCCACTACCTTGCGAAAACAATACACGATTCTCTCGATTTTTCCATCCAGCGGGAAATCGCCACGGGGCTTGGTTATGGAGAGGATAAAGAGCTCCAGTACGTCGAGAAATTCATGCGCGAGTATTTTCTCCATGCGAGAAGCATTTTTCGGTTGAACCAGCGCCTCATCAATCATTTCAGAAAGAGCGTCGAGCCATCCTCCTGGAGAAAACCGAAGGAGCAGATCCTTGATACGCATTTTATCGCGCGGGGTGACGAACTGCTGCAACGGAACACCGCTGTGGAGATCTCAACTCCCGCAGAAATTTTGAAAGCGTTCTACTGGTGCGGAAAACTTTCCTTTAACCTCGGCCACTCCCTCCAGGGGAAGCTCGCCTCTCTGGGAAGCTCTCCGCACATTTTCAACGAACAGACCATCACATCCGAAGAAGCGGCGAACGTCTTTCTCGACATTTTGCGCCTGCCATCGAACGTCGCATCCACGTTGACGATGATGAATGATTTCGACGTGCTCGGAAAATATATTCCGGAATGGGGCGAGCTCGTCGCGTTCGTTCAGCACAGCATCTATCATTATTATACCGCGGATGCGCACACGCTCATCGCGCTCGAGCATGCGGAGCGGTTGTCGGAAGGCAAGGGAATTCTTTCGCGCGTGTACCGCGGCCTCGAAAAAAAGGAAATTCTCTACCTTGCTCTCCTTCTCCACGATATCGAAAAACCAAACGGAATTCAGGAGCACGAGATTCGCGGCGTCGATACTGCCCGGCGCGTGCTCGAACGGATCCATTACCGCGACGAATTCGGCGACGTCGCGTTCCTTATCCGCAACCATCTCATGATGGAGCAAATCGCGTTTCGGCGCAACATCAGCGACCCCAAAACCATCGCCGAGTTCGCCGAAATGTTCCAGCGCCCCGAACAGCTCGACCTCTTGTTCCTCGTGACGTACTGCGACCTCTCCGCTGTGAACAAAAACGTCTGGACAAGCTGGAAGGAAATGCTGCTCCAGGAATTGTATGTCCGCACCAGACGCATCCTCGAACGGAAGCTGCCGTTCAAAGAAGCGGTCTCGTTCCAGCGTGAACAGTATCAGGAGGCGGCGCGTGCGCTCGTCCAATCGATGTCCGAACACATACCCCGCGAAGAGGTCGAGCACCATATTTCTTCGATCCACAACGAGGCGTACATCCAGATCTTCACCGAGAACGAGATCGCCGAACATCTCGCACACATCCGCAAGCTCGACACGCTCTCGTCGATCGTGAGCCATGAGGACTCGCACAGCGCGGTCACGGTCATCACGCAGGATGCCCCTTTCCTGCTTTCCAACTTATGCGGCGTGCTCTCGGCGAACGACGCGAATATTTTCGACGCACAGATCTTTACACGCGACGACGGCATCGTCATCGACCGGTTCCGCGTCGTCAACGTGTCGACGAAAGCGGGGCTCCAGGACGAACAGGTCGAGAAGATCAAGCAGGACTTTGACGACGTCATGCGCGGAAACGTCACGCTTGAGCATCTTTTCGAAAAGCACCATCGCAGGTGGAAGCGCCGCGTGCAGCCGCTGTTCCATCCCAACATCCGCATCGACGTCGTCTTCGAGGACGCTCAGGATTTCACCATCGCCGACGTCTATGCGCCGGACGCGGTCGGATTTCTCTATAAGGTCACCCGCACGTTCTCGCAGCTCGGGCTCAATATCCATTTTGCAAAAATTGCCACGCGCGTCGACGGCATCGTCGATTCGTTCTACATTCTCGACGCAGACGGGAAACCCATCCGCAGCAAAGAACGGAAGGAACAAATCAAAGAAAGAGTGCTTCACAGGGTGTATCAACTCATCAACATTCAGCTCTCGACGCAATAACATGACGACCGAAAAGCCCATCGGCGTCTTCGATTCGGGGATCGGAGGACTCACCGTCGTGCGCGCTCTTTTACAGCGCCTGCCGCACGAGAATATCGTGTACTTCGGCGACACGGCACGCGTGCCCTACGGTCCCAAATCGCCTCAGGTCGTCCGCGAGTATGCAAAGGACGACGCGGAGTTCCTTCTTTCGAAAAACGTGAAGATGATCGTCGTCGCCTGCAACACCGTGTCGGCGGTCGCTCTCGACGTCGTGCAGAAGCAGGCGGACATTCCCGTCGTCGGCGTCATCGTGCCGGGGGCGAAAGCCGCGATGGCTGCGTCGAAGAAAAAGCGGATCGGCGTCGTCGGTACCGTCGGCACAATTTCAAGCAGCGCGTATGCCAACGCGCTGAGGCAGATCGACGACGAGGCAACCGTGTTTAGCCGGCCCTGCCCTCTTTTTGTTCCTCTTGTGGAGGAGGGCTGGATCGATCACAAAGCGACAGAGATGATCGCCAAAGAATATCTCTTTCCGTTCATCGGCGAAAAGATCGACACGCTTGTTCTCGGCTGCACGCATTATCCCCTCCTTAAGAACGTCATTTCGCGCGCATTAAAAGGCGGAGTGACGCTCATCGATTCCGGCGAAGCGACGGCGATAGAGGTGCAGAATGTCCTTGAGGAACGCTGCCTTAAAAATCCGAGCAGGGAAAAGCCGAACTTACAATTTTTCGTCAGCGATATTCCGTCGAAGTTTTCGGAGATCGGCGAGCGATTCCTGGGGTCGAAAATGGGGGTAGTCAAAAAGGTCGGCGTGGGGAGGTCGTAACAACATCCGCATCAAGCATTTCTGTCCATCTTTTTTTGCAGTTCCCTTCGTACAGTATCCCACTCCGAATCGATAATGCTGAAGTACACGGAATGACGAATGCGTCCGTCGGGCACGATCATGTGGTTGCGGAAGGTCCCTTCTTCTTTCGCGCCGATGCGAAGCAGAGCGTTGCGCGACCGCGTATTTGTCGAGTCGGTCTTGAACTCAACCCTGATGCACCCAAGCGTGTCAAACGCATGAGAGAGCAGGAGATATTTTGCTTCCGTGTTGACGGCGCTGCGCTGCCATCGGCGCGCGATCCACGTCCAGCCGATCTCGACGCGGCGATGCGTGAGATCAATATTTCCAAACCGGGTGCTGCCGACGACGGTCTCACTCCCTCGCTCGACGACGACAAACGGCAGCGCTTTCCCTTGTGCAAAATCGTTTAATGCCGTATCGATGTATCGCTTCATGTCCTGCGCCGTCCGAATATTCACCGTCGTAAGTTTCCACAGATCCTCATCCAACCCGACCTCGCACAGCCGATCAAGATGCGCGTGCGTCATAGGTTCGAGCCGCACGACTTTTCCTTCGAGGGTGACAGGATGAATGTTCATTGCGAATGATTTCCCGCTTTTTAATGTTTACAGGAATAAACGGCGACCGATTCTTTTACGGATAAAATATACGCAAGCCGGCAGCGAACTTCCATCAACAGTTAGAAACCTTCCGAAGGTTTTTTGAAAGGGCTTTGAAAAAGCATAAGCATTCGTTCATTGCGAATAGAGAACCTTCGGAAGGTTCAGCACTATCGTCTTTTTACGCTGCTTGTAACTCAACGTTGAAAGTGATATATTTTTTACAATGATGAAGGAAGAACTTGTATGAGAATGACGTATGGCATTGCTGTTTGCGGAATTTCGCTGGCGTTAAGTATTGCAGGATGTTCTGCCGCGAAAGAAGCGCAAGCTCAGAAACCGACCGTTCAAAAGGAAGACCGCGGACGGAGCGATCAAAAATCGGTCGCGTTGCAGCGTTTTATCGACGGATCGCTCTTTGAGAGTAAGAATCAATATGCAGAGGCGGTGATCGAATATCTCGACGCGCTGCGGTACGACCATGACCCCGCGATCTACTATGCCTTGGCAAAGGACTATTCCGCTCTTAACAAGCAGGGGTTGGCCATCGACGCCGGAAAGGAAGCGGTCAGGCTCGATTCCGCCAATGTGACGTACCGCGAGACGCTCGCGGATATTTACGTCAAAGCTTATCAGATCGACGATGCGATCGCGGAATACAGCGCCGTGCTCAAGATCGACTCGACCCATGTGCAGAGCATGTTCAACATCGCACAGTTGCTCTCGCAGAAACACCCTCTTCAGGCGCTCGACATGTACGATAAAATTCTACAGCGGAACGGACCTAATTGGGAAGTGCTCTTTAAGGTTGCGGAACTGAATTCTAGTCTCCGGCACTATGACAAGGCGGCGGCGGCCTTTGAGCAAATGGTGAAGATCGACCCCAGCAATGTATCGTTGAAGCAAAACCTCGGAGAGATGTATGTCCGGTCCGAGCAATACGACAAGGCTCTCGCGCTGTTCAACGGCCTCCTTGAAGCGGATTCCAACAGCGTTGAGATCCGCGGCGCGTTGGCGGAGCTGTATCTGCAGCAGAATAAATGGGACGACGCACGCGCGCAATTTGAGAACATTCTGAAGACCGATTCGCTTTCCGCCGACGTTCGCTTCCGGATCGCCATGGCGTATCTCGCACAAAGCGAAAAAGATTCAACGCTCCTCTTGAACGTCAAGGATCAATTCCAGGAATTTCTTAAAGATTATCCGGACGATTGGAGGCCGATGTTTTACCTTGGCCGGCTCGCTATCGTCGACAAAAACGATTCCCTCGCTTTTCAATATTTCGACAAGGTGACAAAAGTTGCAGGGTGGAACGCGGAAGCATGGTGGTACCTCGGGTCGATCCTTTTCGATAAAAAAGATTACGACCAGGCGATCGCGGTCCTTGAAAAGGCCCACCAGATGGTACCGAACGACGGGGGAATTAATTTCCTTCTCGGATACGGCTACACCCGCGTCGACCGCAACGTCGACGCCATCGTCCCTCTTGAACGCGCTATTGAAATCAACCCGAAGGACATCAACGCCCTCTCGACGCTCGCCTCGACCTACGACGCGCTGAAACGTTACAAAGAGTCCGATAAAACGTTTGAGGCTGCCCTGGGAGTAGATTCTGTTAATGCGATGGTGCTCAATAACTATGCGTACAGCCTCGCGGAACGGGGAGTGCAGCTCGACCGCGCTCTTGCCATGTCGAAACAATCCCTCCAAGGGGATTCATCAAACGCCGCGTACCTCGACACCTTCGGATGGATCTACTACAAACTCGGGAACTTCACCGAAGCCGAGCGCTATGTCAAGAAGGCGATCGATGCAGGAGAAGCAAGCGCCGTTGTCTATGAACACCTGGGCGACATTTATTCCCGACTCAGCCAAGACGAGAAAGCGAAAGAATATTGGACCAAAGCGCTCGAGCGAGATTCAAAGAACACGCTTCTCAAAGAAAAATTGGCGCGCGGCTCGCTATGAAGGGAGTCCTTATTCTCTCCCTCGTATTGCTTTCAAGCTGTGCTCCTACCAAAGAACTCCGTAAACCCGCCATCAGCAGATCGGCGCGGGAAGTTATCGACGCCGTCAACAACAACCGCTACGCGGTCTCAACGTTCGACGCAAAAGGCTCGATCTCCGTCGAAACGCCTTCCTTTATGAATTCCGGTTCGTTCGAGCTGTGGCTGAAAAGGCCCGATTCCGTCCGCGTAGACGTTGAAGGTCCCTTCGGAATCCATGTGGCCTCCGCGCTGTTTGCACATGACCGGTATGTATTCTATAATAGCTTTAAGAATGAGGTGATGGAAGGGAAGTTCGACGTCCGGAATATGCCTGACTTTATGAACATCCGCCTCGATCCCTCAGACATCGTGGATACCTTCTGCGGCACGAGGCGTTTTTTGCCCGACGAATCGCTGCCCGATAGCTTTTCCATCGACCGCGATTCATACATGCTTCTCTTCCGGCACGACAACGGCACAACGCGGTACCGCGTCGACGGCGAAAATTTACGCATTACGAGCGTCGAGCATATCGACTTCACCGGCAATGTGTGGAGCGAAGAACATTTCGAGTTTGAGAAGGATGGCAACGGCGCCGTCGTCCCGGAATCGATCGAACTCAATGAGGTGTCCGCCCAATCGTCCGTTTCGCTCTTTTACGACAAGGTCCACATCAACAAGCCCGTCAGCGCCATGGTGCTCGACGTGCCTGCGGACGCTCAACGCATCACCAGAAAATAAACCCGTTTCGTTCCGACGAGATCAATGAACAAGCTTCTATCGGTCCTCTTTGCCTTTCTGCTTATCGTTCCTTCGATGGTGAACGGGGGAAGTCAGGACATCAAAAAAAAGCAGCGGGCGCTTGAACAGCTGCGAAAAGAGATCGACGAGTACGAGACGCGCATCAGGGAGAGCGAGAAGAAGGAAAAAGCCACGCTCGAACGGCTCGATGATTACGAGAAGCAAAGCAACCTCGTTCGTTCGCTCCTTTCGGGACTCGTCGATGAAGAAGAACAGCTTCAAGCGTCGATCGCACTCGCATCGGATAACATTACCTTCCTTGAGAAACAGATCTCCTTTCTCAAACTCCATTACGCAAAATACGTGACCGCGGTGTACAAATTTGGTAGAGTGTACGACCTCGAGACACTGTTGTCGTCGAACTCCATCAATCAACTTTATATTCGTATCGAATATCTTAAACGGTTCTCGGAGCAACGTCAGAGGGATTTGCAGAAGATCCAGGAAAAACGGCAGATCCTCGAGACCGAAAAGGCCGACCTGGAACAGAAGCTCGACGAGCAGCGCGACGTCATTTCGAGCAAAGAAAAGGAAAAGGAGTTTCTCGATTACAAAAAGAAAAAGCGCGCACAGGTATTACGGGCGATCCGTAAAGACAAAGCGACGATGAAAAAGGCGCTTGTGCGGAAAAATCATGCGGCGGAAGAGCTGGAGGGGCTGATCACCGACCTCGTCGAGAAGGAGCGTATCCGGAAGGAACATGAGGCCGAGCTTGCACGGGAACGGTCTGCGGAGCGTGAACGATTGAAGCTCAAGCCTGTGGAGGAACCGCCGACCGAACCGGGCATCCCATTTCAGTCGTTGAAAGGGAAGCTGCCGTGGCCGGTTGCAACGGGTGCCGTCGTCGCGCATTTCGGCAACCAGGTGCATCCCGTGCTAAAAACGATAACACAGAATACGGGGATCGATATCGCCATTAAATCCGGCAGTACGGTGAAATCCGTCGCGGACGGCGAAGTTGCGATGATCCATTGGCTCCCCTCGTACGGCAACCTTGTCATTCTTCGTCATCCCGGCGGATTTCATACGGTGTATGCGCACCTCTCTGAAATTTCCGTGGCAGAAGGCCAGACAGTGTCCAAAGGAACGGTCATCGGCAAAAGCGGTGAATCGATCGGCGGAAGCCTTCTCCATTTCGAAGTGTGGAAGGAGAAAGAAAAGCAAAACCCGGAGTCGTGGCTTTCGAGACGGGGCGAATAATTATCCGACATTTGGAAAGACAATGAGGCATGGGCAGCGAATCTTTCATGGAATAATAAGAGAGAACAATTTGAAGTACCGCGTCTATTATATCTGCACGAGAATCCAACTTTATCCCCCTTCCTTGATTCTTTTATCAACTTTAAGCTAATTACAAGAGCTATTCTCCGTTCCACTCATTCTTAAGCAGAAAACAACGTGGCAACAAGCTCAGCCGCAACAAAAACCGATGACGTCGGTGCAGCGCACGAACTCACGTCGGCATACAAATCGATCAAAGGCGAAATCGGGAAAGTCATCATCGGGCAGGATGCCATTATCGAGCAGTTGCTCGTCTCTCTTCTCGCCCGCGGCCATTGTTTGCTGATCGGCGTCCCAGGACTCGCAAAGACGCTCCTCATCAAAACTCTCGCCGACGTCCTCGACCTCAAGTTCAGCCGGATCCAGTTCACACCGGACCTCATGCCGAGCGACATCAGCGGCACTGAGATCATCGAGGAAAATGTGTCGACGGGGCAAAAAGATTTTAAGTTTGTCAAGGGACCAATTTTCGGAAATATCATTCTTGCGGACGAGATCAACCGCACGCCTCCAAAAACTCAGGCCGCGCTGCTCGAGGCGATGCAGGAACACAAAGTGACCGCCGCGGGACAATCGTACACACTCGTCGAGCCGTTCTTTGTTCTCGCAACCCAAAACCCGATCGAGCAAGAAGGAACGTACCCGCTTCCCGAAGCGCAGCTTGACCGTTTCATGTTCAACCTGTGGCTTGAGTACCCTTCGTTCAACGAAGAGGTCGATATTGTCAAAGCGACAACAAGCCCATACTCGCCCGCTCTCCAGCGTATCCTTGGCGCGAAAGAAATTATCGCGTATCAAGAACTCATTCGCCGCGTCCCGGTCGCGGATGCAGTCGTGCAATACGCAGTCCAGCTTGTGGGGCGCACGCGACCCAAGGAAGACGGCGCTCCGAAATTTATCAGAGATTGGCTCACGTGGGGCGCGGGTCCGCGAGCGTCCCAATATCTCATCCTCGGCGCAAAGACACGCACGATCCTGTCGGGACGCTATAATCCGGACATCGACGATGTGCGCGCTATGGCTGTCGCAGTGCTGCGGCATCGCATTATTCCGAATTTCAACGCCGAGGCAGACGGTGTAACGGCGGTTGCAATCGTCGAGAAGCTGTTGGCAAGCGCATAAACGTTGTGTGTGCCCCTGAGCAGGCGGCGGGAATTTCTTTCTACTTTGTCATTTTCATAAACGGAAAAAGTGTTGTATGCCGTTACGTGTACAACGATACATTGCGTTGAGTATTTTTGTCTCTCAACTTGCATTCTCTCAGAGTAACGCTCAGAGATGCTGGATCTATTTTCGTGACAAAGATGTGAGCTCGCGGCAACTCCTGTCAAAGAGCGCATCGATGAATAACGTTGCCAGTGCATTCGGAATATCTCCGCGCGCGATGGCTCGCCGGGCAAAAGTGCTCCCGCCTAACCGCCTCATCACCGACGAAGACGTGCCGGTTTCTCGTGCTTACCTCAGCCAACTCGCTAGTATGGGAATATCCGTGCTGAATACGTCGCGGTGGTTTAACGCTGCCTCCGCAATCTTAACGCCTTCACAGCGAGCGAGTGTCCTGTCGCTCCCCTTTGTGGACCATATCGATCCGGTCCGGTCTTTCAGGCGGTCGGCTCCAATCCAATCGGAGATATTTTCCTTACGAAAAGCTGCATCATTATTGGTGCAGCCGCTCCATGATTACGGCCCGTCTTTCACACAACTCGATCAAATCAAGGTCGTGGATATCCACAACCTACGGATTACCGGGAGGGGCGTGCTTGTGGGAATGCTCGACGACGGGTTTCGGTGGAAGGTTCACGAGGCGACAAAGAATATGAATGTGATTGCAGAGTACGACTTTATACAACACGACTCCGTAACTGCGGATGAGCCGGGCAAAACTCCAGTCGATGTTCCATTGCAAGACGAACACGGTACTATCACCCTCTCTACTGTCGGAGGCCATTTTGAAGGACAGCTTGTGAGCCCCGCCTTCGAGTCTGACTTCATTCTTTCAAAAACAGAATACTATCCTTCCGAGACGAATATTGAGGAAGACAATTGGGTCGCGGGAATCGAATGGGAAGAGCTCAACGGCGCGGATGTCGTCAGCAGTTCGCTCGGTTACAGCGAGTTCGATGCGACGGACTCAAATGGGGTCCCGCAGCATAGTTATACATATGCCGATATGAATGGACGCACTGCGACAACGTCGAAGGCGGCGGTGCTTGCAGCCCGGAGAGGCGTCGTTGTATGCAGCGCAATGGGAAACGAAGGGCTTTCGTCGTGGCACTATCTTACTTCTCCAGCGGATGCCGACAGTATCATTTCCGTGGGAGCCGCCAGCTCGACAGGAACAATCGCAAAATTTAGCTCGGTTGGTCCTACCTCAGACGGGAGAACAAAACCCGATGTTCTTGCTCAAGGCATTGATACGTACGCGGCCGATACGGATCCATCGGCAAATCCGGGGGTTGGGGATCTTTATGACTTTTTTAGCGGCACATCTCTTTCAACGCCGCTTGTCGCGGGAGCCGCCGCGCTCATTCTTTCCGTCCATCCCGAGCTCACGCCGATCCAAGTGCGGGATGCGCTAAGAAATACGGCGAGCAACGCATCCTCCCCGAACGATACCCTTGGCTGGGGGGTGATCAATGCATACCAAGCAATGTTGTATTATGGAATGGTCTTGAGCACGGACCCGGATGTTACCACGAATAGTGACGGTAATACGAATGTCGCTGTCTTCGTTGTCTCGAATTCGGTCGTCAAAAAAGACTCGGTGAAACTATTCTATTCCACCGATAACGGCGCATCTTTTACATCCGCTCCGATGACCCTCGGCGAATTGGTCGATTCATCGAAAAATGCCGGAGAGTATACCGGCATCATCCCGAAACAATCCGGCGGCTCTAGTGTGAAGTTCTATGTTTCGGCTGTCGACGCAACAAATTTGCCGCGCACAACTCCGTATGGCGCCCCCGCAAATCTGTTCGACGTAAGCAAAGAATTGACCGGGGTGAAAACGTCGGTCGTCCCGACCGGCTTTGTGTTGTATCAAAATTTCCCCAACCCGTTTAATTCATCGACGTTGATCCAGTACTCCCTTGCCCGTTCAAACTTTACCACGCTGAAGGTGTACGATCTTTTGGGACGGGAGGTCGTCACGCTGGTGAACGAATATGAAATTGCGGGAACGCAAAAATCTATTCGCTTCGACGGAGCGGGGCTCGCAAGCGGAGTATACTTCTACCGGTTGAGGTCGGGGGGGTTCAGCGCGGTGAAAAAATTTGTGTTATTGAAATAACGGCTGACAACATCATGGGGCAAAGTTTCTAACGGAACGCAGGATGTTATTTACCTTCGTTGCTTGTTCCTCTAGTTTTCAGTAATTTGCTGTACGGGGTTGGCTGGGGTCTACGCTTAACACTCACATCTTGCCTTGCTTCCCATCCGAACCTGACGAGAAATACATTGTTCTAATTCCCTGCAAGATGCTTGGATCGTCCTAACCGATTTAATGATTTAGGTCCATCGGATCGCTTTCCGGAAGGAGTCCTCAATCATGAGAATGCTTATTGCTTTCATCGCCCTCGGAATACCACCTGTTGTTTTTTCGCAACAAGAAATCCAACAGTCTATTCCCCTGCAAAAATCTCCAATTACAAAGCAGTCCCCCGCTTCTCCAACGCAGCTAAATCGTATATCGACAAAAGAATGGAAGTTCTTCGATGCAAATACAATACAATGTACAATAAACAGCGCTGGTCCCTATTGCGATTATTTAAAAACGGGTAATGGAGGATTGACATGGCCAAAAGGGAGCAACACTACTGCAGTTTTCACTGCGGGCATTTGGGTCACCGGAATTCATCAGCCTACAGACAGCTTAAGGACTGCAGTGCAGGACTATTTTAGCGAATTTCAACCGGGACCAATAGTCTCGACCTTTAACACGACCACTAATTCTCCGGCTGCGGCAGGAAATCCGAACGATCCCAGGTACCACATCTATAAAATACAAAAGGGGGACGTGAATCTTCCCACTTCAGCACGCAATCCGGACTATGACAATTGGCCGGGCGATCTCGGTGCGCCATATATCGATGTTAATGGCAATGGTAAGTGGGATCAGGGCGTTGATAAACCAAAGCTCTATGGCGACCAGGAATTGTGGTGCGTCTACAACGATGTAAGCGAAAGCAACCACATGCAGGTGGGCGAAACCGCTCCAATGGGAATAGAGGTACAGGCGACGTATTTCGGGTTTAGTTCTGCCCTTACCAATATTATGTATGTTCGATGGAAATTCATTAACAAAAGCGACGCCGATTATGACAGCGTTTTTGTTTCGCTCTGGTCGGACACGGATCTGGGGGACGCGAACGACGATTTAATTGCATGCGACACAGTCCGTCAGCTAACCTATGTGTACAACGGCGACAACAACGATGGGGGCTCAAATGGTTACGCGAGTAGGCCGCCATCGGACGGATTTGTCTTGCTTGAGGGGCCAAAAGTTTCAGGCACGCCAGTTGACAGCGCGCTTATGGAAGGCGTGTGGAGAAAGGGGTATAGAAATTTGAGCGCAGTTTCGCACGTACCTTTTTTTAACGGACCCCAACAGTACGAGGATCCCCCTTTTCAGGCTCCTGCGTTTGCAAGGGTTGCGCACGCCTATCAAAGCGGGATCTCCGGCTACACGCTTCTTCCTTTTACAGATCCGACAAATTCTAACAGAGTGACCAAGTTTGTTTTTCCCGGAGACCCTGTCACCGAAACAGGATGGACGATGACAAAAAACGGAGTTAATCCTCAAGATGTGCGTGGCATGATTTCCGTTGGCCCCTTTACCCTCGCGAAAGGAGACACCCAGGAAATTGTCGGCGAGTTTGCAATCGCACAGGGATCGGACCGCCTCAACAGCATCGTTCTGCTTCGGCAATCCGTGGACGTCGCCCGAAAAGCATTTATCAATAATTTTGCGACTCTCCCTTCCGTTTCGGCGACGGTCGATACCAATATGATGAACCCTCAGATTTCTATCATTTGCGCAACGAATGACCACGATGCGCAATCGGTCGCCGTCACCTTAAGGAAGAGAGACGGCTCGGTGTTTGCACAAGCAAATCTTTTTGATGATGGAAATCACGGAGATGGGGCCGCCGGCGATAAGATCTTCGGCAACACGATCTCCGTGACTCCGCAGAATCAAAGCCTTGCCGTTGACGTTGCCATTACTCTTGACAACAGCGAAACCGATGTTTGGCAAGATATGGCCAATATCACAACAACGCGGTTGGCATATTCGAACCCCGTAATTTTATCGGACAATCTGAACGAAAACGGGATGGTGAATCCAGGGGAGAACGTGCGGTTCAACGTCACCTTGGCCAACCCGTACTCGTTTCCGCTGGGAGGCATCAGCCTTAAAGCGAGCACTCCCTTTACGCAGACGACGGTTTCCGTTCCTCTGTTGCAGGCAAATTCACAATTCACACCGGTCTATAATCCTCTCGATACCAATACGTTCCTCGACTTCACACTCCCTTCAAATTTTTCTTCAAGCGAAATCGTGGTTCAGCTTTCTCTTAGCGATACCGCGGGGAACGAGTGGAGCGATTCGGTGACATTTCCTGTTTTTCCCCTTGTCCGAGAGGATGCTGTGATTCAGCGACTTCGAGGACACAGCGACGTGATGCCTTCGGTCATCATCACGGACAAACCAGCAACAGAAAACAAGAACTACGTCATCTATGGAGTTGATTCTGCCGACGCAAACGCTACTCCGGGGTACAGCGTCAAAGATTCCCTGACCGGAAGTCTCGTCATACAGCAAGTTCCTTTGACGGAAGCCGAATTCCTCGGGCATGGTTCTCTGCCGGTTGACGGATTCAAAGTCAATTGGGAAGGAACGTATACTCGTGATCTTACGCCGCAGATGCCGACCTATGCCTCGTCGAGCCTGGCGAACTTTCCGTGGTTTGCATCAAGCTCCCCACGCGATTCATCTTTTGCGTATACGGGAAAACAGTTCCCATCCGGCCTTGCCGGCGCGACGGGGAGCAGTCTGAACGCCGGAGATTTTAGGAATGTTCTCGTCCATTTTTCTACGATCAACGGGTACACGGATCTCAATGCAAACGGGGTATACGACGTCGGCGAGCCATACAGCTTCGACACGTTGAACACATCGCGCTCTCAAAAAGCATATTTTTACAGACAAGAAAACGCCATTGCACCATTCCACCTCGTGGGATATTTCAACGTTCCTCTGGCTGCCTACGATGTGACATCCGATCCTCCGAGACAACTTAGTTTAGTCGTCATCGATAAAGACAAGAACAATCAATGGGATGTGGATGTAGACGCTTCCGGAAAATTTAACAACTTCATCTATGTTTTGCCGGACACATACGACCCATCGGGCAAAACTTATGACTCTACTAAAGGGGGGATAGATCTAGGCAATGCATTGCGACTTCACCTTCCAATACCGAGCTATTGGATGCTCTGGATGATGACTGACGGCATTCATACTCCGTATAGCGCGGCAGGCGATTGCAATCTCAACGTATTGCTCCCCTTGACTTCACGCGACGCTTTTTTGTTCAATCCAACCACAACAACTGGGGTTCCATCCTCCAGCCTCCCATCCGGGTTTGCATTGCAACAATGTTATCCTAACCCGTTTAATCCATCGACAACAATATTGTATTCTCTTGAGAAAGCGGTAAATGTGAAACTTTTACTGTATAATGTACTTGGCCAGCGTGTGAAAACCCTTGTCGACGAAAAGCAATTGAGCGGAGAACATATCGCGGTGTGGGACGGCACGGATCGCCTGGGACAGAAGGTTGCCTCGGGTGTCTATTTTTATAGGCTGGAGGCCGGCCCTTTTGTCTCAACGAAGAAAATGATATTGATCAAATAAGTTTTGTCCATCATTATTCAAATTCCGTGGCTCATTCTTTGTCTGGCGGCCTTTCTATGTGCCGCCATTTCTTATTTCGTCTATCGCTACACGGTGCCGCCAGTCGGCCGCGGCAGGCGCCTTACGCTCAGCGGCCTCCGGGGGGTTGCCCTCACTCTCATCGTGTTCGCAATGTGTGAGCCTCTCTTCAGGTTCACTCGCTCCTCGACATTGAAACCTGTTATCGCCGTCCTCATGGATAATTCCCTCAGCATGTCCCTCACGGACGATAACGGAAACCGCGAGCAGATGGCCCGGTCTCTTATTTCGGATAACTCGTTGAAAGAGTTATCGGGTGCCGCTCGCTTTGATTTTTTTTCAATTTCCCCATCGCTTCATGCGATAAATAAGGATTCGCTCCGCTTCAACGGCGCGACCACGGACATCGCTTCCGCTCTTCATGACTTGAACAATGCGTCGTTGCCGCAGCTCAAGGCAGTCATCCTCGTCAGCGACGGAGAATTCAACTCGGGTGAAAACCCGTTATACGAAGCCGAGGGGTTCGGACTGCCGATATTTACCGTCGGCATAGGCGACTCCCTCGACCAAAGGGACGTGGCGATCCAAAAGTTAGCGACAAATTCTGTCGCCTATATGCAGTCTTCCGTTCCCGTCGACGCAACTGTCAAAATCTCCGGATACGAGAATCGGAAAATTCCCGTGACGTTATCCGAAGAAGGAAGGGTCATCGGGCGGCAGGAAATTACGGTGCCGCCGTCTGCCAAAGGTCGAACCGGGGAATATGCCGTCCATTTTTCTTTCGTGCCCACCACCGCCGGAGTAAAAAAATATTCAGTGAGCATTCCAACCCAGGGGGGCGAAGTTACCGGAAAAAATAATACGAGGTCGGCGATAATAAAAATCCTTAAAAACAAAATGCAGGTGTTTGTCGTTGCCGGCGCGCCGAGTCCGGATGTTGCCGCCGTCATGCAGGCACTGCATGCGGACCCTAATATTCAGGCAACGCTGGCTGTTCAGCGGCCCGATGGACTTTTCGCGCAGAAACAACTTTCGAATTTCGAAGCACTTTCTTCTGCGGATTGCATTGTCCTTGTCGGCTTTCCCACAGAAACCTCGACAGAGTCGTCGGTCGGGTCGATCATCCAACCGCTCAGGTCGAAGGGAATTCCTCTTCTTTTCGTCATGTCCAGAACTTTGAGTCTCTCGAAGCTCCGTCGGTTGGACTCTTTTCTGCCTTTTAATGTTACAGGGGATGTCATCGATGAGCAAACAGTTTTTCCGAATATCGCGCCTTTAGAGCAGAACAACGTCCTTGTCCAGGCCGGTGAAAATGTTCTGTTCGATTGGAGCAAACTGCCACCCGTTTACTCATCGCTTGGAGTTTTCGCGGCGAAGCCCGAAGCGATCACATTAGCCACGACAAAGATCCAGGGAGTGGCGATCAATAACCCGCTGCTCGTGGCAAGAAATATTCTTCACTCGAAAACGTTCGCGATACTTGGCTATGGCGTATGGCGATGGAAACTCTTGGCGGGGGCGAGTCCTGAAACCGAAAATTTTTTTGACCCATGGATGTCGAATGTTGTACGGTGGCTTGTCACACGGGATGACGATCAACACGTTCGCATAAACACTTCAAAAGAAGTTTTTTCGCAGGGAGAGCCGATCGATTTTCTCGGGCAGGTCTATGATGACGACTACCGCCCTGTTGACAATGCGGAGGTTCGCGTCGATATTGTATCGCTCTCGACCAAGCAGCACTTCGAAATCATTCTCCATCTGCTCGACAACGGCCGCTACGAAGGACAAGCCGAAACGTTGCCCGAAGGAGAGTATGCGTTCCATGCATCAGCAAAAACGGGGGGCATCGAGCTGGGAAAAACCGAGGGACGTTTTTCTGTAGGAGAAGAGTCGATCGAATTTTTCGATACGAAAATGAATAAGCCGCTGCTTCAGCAAATTGCATCCGTTTCGGGGGGCAAATATGCCGACGGCGATCAATTTCCAGCGTTAGTCCATGATATTGAAAAATTGCCGCTTATGAAGCCTGAGCGTCAGTTGGCAACAAATGAATTTGAATTGTGGAACCTTCCACTCCTTCTCTCGGTTATTGTTGCGTTGTTTGGCGTCGAATGGTTTGTGAGGAAACGGAGCGGGATGCTGTGAGAGGTGTGAGAACCGTTAAAACTGTAAAGCGAACGGTTTTTTTATATTTCCCATCTAGCGTACACAGGGTAGGTCCATTTGAAATTTTGAACTGTAATTTTTCCCTTTGCGCTTTTCACCTTTAACTTATTTTATCATACGGCGCATTCTCTGTCATCACAAACGCCAATGTCAAAACTTTTTTTCCTTTTCGCTTGTGGGTTCTCTCTGTTAGGTGTAGCCTTCGGCGCGTTCGGGGCACACGCCTTAAAGGATAAGCTCACTCCCGAAATGCACCAAGTTTTCGAAACAGCGGTCCGATATCAAATGTATCATGCGTTCGCTCTGTTTATCGTTGCATGGGCGCTTCATACGTGGAACATCGGCGCCGCGTCAGGCTGGTGGTTTACTGCAGGAATCGTTTTTTTCTCGGGAAGCCTGTATGCGTTAGCTCTCAGCGGAACTCTTTGGCTGGGAGCGATAACTCCTGTTGGAGGGATCTGCTTTTTGATCGGCTGGTTTTGGCTGGCTTGGGGGGTATGGAAAAGCATTCAATAGAACTATAGTCCATGAAGCAATCTTGGTTTTTATTCCAGTACAGTTAAGGAGGCCATTTATGAAAAATGTTCGCTTTGTTTTAGTTCCGGCAGCGTTGGTCATCGCGCTGGTTTCGTTTGTGAGTATCGGAACTGCGCAGCAGAAAATGTATCAGCTGAGCCCTGCTGCCTCTGTTTCGCAGACGGCTGGTGTGACGGACATTTCCGTAACCTATCATTGTCCCGGCGTTAAGGGAAGAGAAATCTGGGGTAAGCTTGTTCCGTACGATCAAGTGTGGCGGGCGGGTGCAAACGAGGCGACAACGGTAAGCTTCAGTACGGATGTTACTGTAGGCGGAAAACAACTGAAAGCCGGGACATACGGTTTCTTTGTGATCCCAAAGCACGGGCAGTGGATAGCGATCTTCAACGCTCAACCAAAGCAATGGGGAGCTTTCAGTTATGATTCCACAAAGGATGTTGTGAGAGTACCCGTTACGCCGGAGACCATCCCAAATCAGGAACGGCTTTCATATATCTTCGCGGATATGACACCAACTTCGATAAAACTCGTGCTGCAGTGGGAAAAGGTTGCTCTCCCCGTGACCATCGACCTTAACACCGGGGCAAACCTCGCAAAGGCCGCCAAAGATGCGATCTCTATGACCTGGCAGGAATATAACAACTACGCTCTGTTCTGTCTCGACTCAAAAATAGATTGGGACAAAGGGATGGAGGCGGTCGACAAATCGATCGCGATCGATGAAAATGCTTCTAACCTCCGGATGAAAGCCGAGCTCCTGGCTCAGGGGGGAAAAACGAAGGAAGCTATTGAGACAGCAGAAAAGGCGATAGCGGTCGGGAAAGCTGCGAGCCCGAGGTTCAACGCATCTGAAATTCAGGATCTTATTGATGGGTGGAAAAAATAATAGAATTTTTCTGCGGCTCGCGGAGAGAGCGAGCCGCAGAGTTTTTCATGCCGCTCCAATTACCGCATTGATCGCAACCACATTCACGATATCATCAACACTGCACCCTCGGGAAAGATCGAACGCCGGACGTTTCAACCCTTGAACGATCGGCCCAATCGCCTCCGCTCCCCCAAGCCTTTGTGCAAGTTTATAGCCGATGTTGCCCGCATTGAGGTCGGGAAAGATAAGGACGTTTGCGCTCCCGGCGACCTCGCTCTGCGGCGCTTTTTGCTTTGCGACTGAGCCGACGATCGCTGCATCGAGTTGAAGCTCGCCGTCGAGGCATAATTGCGGCGCTTTCTTTTTTGCCAGATCAGTGGCTTGTTGTACTTTCTCCACCAGCGGATGCGATGCGCTCCCCTTCGTCGAGAACGACAACATCGCAACCCGCGGCTCCTCTCCCGTCAGCTTCTTGTGATTCTCTGCCGTCGTGATGGCGATATCTGCAAGCTGTTCTGCCGTCGGGTCCGGAACTACGGCACAGTCTGCGAACGTATAAATGCGTGCGGGAAACACCATCACAAAAAAGCTCGAGACAACGCTGATCCCATCCTGAACTCCGATGATCTGAAGTCCGGCGCGGAGCACATCGCCCGTGGTCGAAAGCGATCCTGCCACACTCCCGTCCGCCATTCCCTCATGCACCATCATCGCCCCAAAAAAAAGAGGCTTCTTCATTATTTCCTGGGCCTCTGTAAATTGGATTCCCTTTGCCTTTCGCAAATTGAAATAAATATGTGAAAAGTCGGAAAGCTTATCCGACTTCGCCGGATCCATAATTCGCACTCCATTTAGCGTTACGGACAATGATTCCGCCTTTGCTCGAATTTGGACTTCGTCCCCGACAAGAACGGGAGAGGCGAGCTCCTTGTCTGCAACAATTCTCGCTGCATTGATCGCACGCGGATCCGTCGCATCGGGTAATACGATCGTTTTATGGAGTTGCTTTGATTTCTTGTGTATCTCAGGAATAAAATTCTTTGGGTTCATATTCTTGTAATAAAAGGCTTCTTAAATTCTTGGATGAAGTTGATTACATCACAATATAGCCCAACATTTGTTGACATTCAACGAATCCGTCAAAAATGTGACGAATTGTCAATGAAATTTCTATTTTTTTCTCAAAAAAACACTGATTTCTATTAATTTTCATTAATGAACTTTTGTTCCGTTGACTATCTGTCAGGTAAAGGGTATATTTATGTTCCAGAAGCAATGGCATGAGAAAAAAACAGGTCTATATAGAAACGTACGGCTGCCAGATGAACGTAGCCGATTCAGAAGTCGTCTTGAGCATTCTCGGCGACAATGGTTACGCTATAGCTCAGGAAGCAGGCGCTGCCGACCTGATACTTGTCAACACCTGCAGTGTCCGTGACAACGCGGAGCAACGCGTCCATCAACGCATCAGCACCCTGAAAAATTATAAAAGGCAGAATCCCGGAGTGCTGATCGGGGTTCTCGGCTGCATGGCTGAACGGTTACGGACGGAGCTCATTGACAAAGGCAATGTCGTCGATCTCGTCGTCGGTCCGGATGAGTATCGAAAATTACCAGGCCTCGTCGAGCATGCAATCAACGGCGAGAGGGGAATTGCGGTTAAGCTCTCGCGCGTAGAAAATTATGACGACATTATGCCTTTGCGGACTGACGGGGTCTGCGCGTGGCTTTCGGTAATGCGGGGTTGCGACAAGTTTTGCACTTTTTGCGTTGTTCCTTTTACACGTGGAAGAGAACGAAGCCGAAGCCTCCACAGTGTGGTCGAGGAGGTCGAACGGTTAAGCGACCGCGGGTTCAAAGAAATCACTTTGCTCGGACAGAATGTCAATTCTTATCACGATGGGGAGTTCGATTTTGCAGATTTGATACAGGCCGTCGCGCGGGTCGACTCTTCACTTCGAATCCGTTTTATGACGCCTCATCCGCAAGACATGTCGGAAAAACTGATCCACGCAATAGCGGACAACGACAACGTCTGTAAGTCTGTGCATCTCCCAGTACAGTCTGGCTCGGATAGAATTCTTTCGTTAATGAATCGGACGTACACGACAGAACGTTACATCCGGCTAGTCGAAAAAATCAGAAAGAATATTCCGGATGTAAGCCTTTCAACCGATATTATCGCAGGCTTCCCGACGGAGACTTCCGAGGACCACGAGAAGACCCTCGACCTCATCCGGCACATTGGCTACGACGGCGCGTTCACGTTCAAATATTCTCCCCGTGAAAATACAAAGGCGTGGGAGATGGGGGACGACGTACCGGAAGAGTTGAAGATCGACCGTCTCAACGAGATCATAGAACTTCAGCAGACAATTTCGTTTCAAAAAAACGAGAGCTTGGTCGGCACCGTGGTGGAAGTTCTGGTAGAGCGCGAGAGCGCGAAGTCGAGCGCCGATTGGATGGGACGGATGGATTCGAACAAGGTTGTGATATTTCCCAAGAGCACGGCCGGCGCCGGGGACTTCGTACCGGTCAAAATCGAGCGCTGCAATTCCGCGACGCTTTTCGGAGTTGTCGCAGATGAGCCCGCGGCGTTACGGGAATACCGTATCGCAGTAAACAATTGACGTCATACATTGCATGGATCGATCGCCGATGAAAACTCGCACGCTGTTTCTTCTGATTCTCGCCAACATTCTGGCCGGCACCTTACCGGCATTCGCACAGATGCCGGAGAGTGAGGTACGGAAACGACTGGACTTTATTTACAGCGGACAAGCGGAGAGGGTGCGCATTGAACTTCCGGGGCTCGAGAAACAATATCCGAACGATCCCGGCGTGAGTTATCTCGATGCAATCCTCACCACGGACGGCGTCGCGGCGGTAAAGAAATTCCAAGCGATCGTCGACCAATTTCCTCAGAACGAATGGGCCGACGATGCGCTTTACAAAGTGTATCAATATTATTATTCGGTTGGCCTCTACAAAACAGCCGATGAAAAATTTGCCCAGTTGAAACGCGATTACCCAAACTCTTTATACGTCGTCGGACTGGAGCAGGAAGAAAAACCGGCCGCCGTTCAGCAGGCGCCTGCAGTTGAGGCAAAGACGCCGGATACAGCGATGGCCCAACCCGCCGAGCAACCGGCCGTCTCCGAGCAGACACAAAATTCATCCCCCGACACCATGACGGCCTCTGCGCCTGTTGGCAAGTATGCAGTTCAGGCGGGCGCATTCTCCGACGAAAAAAACGCCCAGAAGCAGGTCGATTTCTTCCGGACGATCGGAAAAAGCGCGATCATCACTCAAAAAGCGATAGGCGACAAAACGCTATTTGTCGTTTCGATCGAGGGCTTTGCCACCGAGCAGGAAGCACGAAGTTTCATCGCAGAACTTAAATCACAACACAACATCGAATCAATTATCGTGACGAGATAACGTGAGAGACGGAGACGAAAGCGTGGAGAGGATGGCTTTTCAAGAGGAACATAAGATCATCGGGCAATCGTTGGAGATGCAGGAAATCGTCGAGGTGATCCAGCAGGTCGCCCCGACCGATATCACCGTGCTCATCAGCGGCGAAAGCGGCGTCGGCAAAGAAATCGTCGCTCAAGCTATCCATGCGGCCAGCCGGAGAGCGAACAAACCGATCGTCACCGTCAACTGCGGCGCGATCCCCGAAGGGATCATCGAGAGCGAATTGTTCGGGCATGAAAAGGGTTCGTTTACGGGAGCCAGCGATTCCCGTAAAGGTTATTTTGAGCTGGCCGACGGCGGAACGATCTTTCTCGACGAAATCGGAGAGCTTCCGCTCGCGACTCAGGTAAAGTTTTTACGAATCCTCGAGAACGGCGAATTCATGCGCGTCGGTTCTTCAACGGCAAAAAAGGTTGACGTCCGCGTTATCGCCGCGACAAACAAAGACCTCGAACGCGAAGTATACACAAAGCATTTCCGGCCCGACCTTTTTTATCGCCTTCGATCCGTCAACATCCGCATCCCTCCCCTGAGAGACCGCCGGGAAGATATCCCCGTATTTTTCACGAAGTTCGCAAAAGAATTCGCCGAAAAAAACGCCATCACATTTTTAGGCATCACCGACGAGGCAATGGAACTTTTGAGCCAGTACTATTGGCCGGGGAATGTCCGGGAATTGCGCAACGTCGTCGAGAGTATGCTGGTCATCGAAAACGGGAAGAAACTTACTGCAGAGGATGTACGGAAGTATCTCAAAGGGGCGCACCCCAACGGCGAAGAACGCAATCTGCCGGTGTACGTGCCCAGGTCGTCGGAATTAGCCGAGCGCGAGCTCATCTACCGCGCGCTCGTCGACCTTAAAACGGATATTGTCGACGTCAAGAATTTACTGGTGAATGCGGATGGCGCCTCCTCTGCATTGGTACGGAGAAACGGGGGCGGCGCCGCTGAGATCCAAGAAGGGGCCATCGTTCAACCGCGGGCGGCGGAAGAGGAGAACATTTCCCTTGAAGAGATGGAGCGGAGGATGATCATCGGATCTCTGCAAAAATACGAGGGCAATCGACGGCTTGCGGCCCAGGCGCTCAAGATCAGCGAGCGGACGCTGTACAGAAAGATCAAAGAGTACGGCCTGCAGTGAAAGTGCTCGATGAAAAATGCAAAGCGAAAGGTTATGGCATAACAGCAGGCTCTTTACTGTTCATTGTTCACTGTTCACTGTTCACTGTTGTGTGGGGATGTTCGTACTCGTTCACGGGTTCGTCCGTCCCAAAACATCTGAAGACCATCGCCATACCGCTTTTCGAAGACCAAAGCGGTTTTGGCGAACCGGGGTTGAAAGAAAGTTTTACACAACAACTCATCAACCTGTTCGTTAACGACAACAGCCTGCAGATCGCAGAGCGGAATACGGCCGACTCGATACTGGAGGGATCAATTACGGCGGTGACCGACGCTCCGTCGGTGATCGAACCGGGCGAACAGGTGAGCAAGCGACGCATCACCATTACGGTGCACGTTGTGTATCAGGACCTTAAGCTCAGAAAAAAAGTGTGGGAAAAAGATTTCACAAACTGGGGTGAGTATAGTCTTGGCACTGAAACGCGGACTGTCGCCCTCACCCAGGCAGTCAATAAAGTAACAGAGGACGTCCTGAACGAAACTGTTTCAGGATGGTAGCGGGGTATCGAATAACTCAATTCTACGAGGTTGAAAGAAAACAACAATGAATGATATAATTCTGGCAACATATTTTATTTCTCTTCTCATCCTTTTTATTTTCGGCTCGCACGGCTTCGTCATGGTGTTCCATTATTTCAAGCACCACGACGCCGAAGAGGCCGATAATTTATCGCTGCCGGAATACCCGGCGGTCACGATCCAGCTTCCTATCTACAACGAACTCTATGTCGTCCGGCGCCTCATCGAGGCCTCGTGCGCAATGACGTACCCCGCGGACAAACTTGAGATCCAGGTATTGGATGATTCAACCGACGAAACCGTCGCCCTCGTCGAGTCGATCGTCGAAGAAATGAGGGGTCGTGGACACAATATCCATCACATCTGCCGCAAGTCGCGGACCGGGTTCAAAGCGGGCGCGCTCCGCGAGGGGCTTGAGCGGGCAACGGGAGAGTTTATCGCCATCTTCGACGCCGATTTCGTACCCCGCAAAGAATTCCTCCTGAAAACTTTGCCGTATTTCTATACGGGTGAAAAAATTGGGATGGTGCAAACCCGGTGGGAACACCTCAACGGAGAATATTCTCTTCTCACACGCACACAAGCGATGGCGCTTGACGGGCATTTCGTCATCGAGCAAGCGATCCGCAACAAGGCCGGCTTTTTCATCAATTTTAACGGGACCGGCGGCATCTGGAGAAAATCGTGCATTGAAGACGCGGGGAATTGGCATTCCGACACGCTGACCGAAGACCTCGACCTGAGCTACCGCGCCCAGTTGCGCGGATGGAAATTTAAATTCCTCAAAAACGTTACATCCCCTGCGGAGCTGCCGTCCGAAATCAACGCGCTCAAGTCGCAGCAATTCCGCTGGACAAAAGGGGCGATCGAAACGGCGCGCAAAATGCTTCCCGCCGTCTGGAGATCCGATCTTCCGTTCAAGTTAAAATGGCACTCGACGTTCCATCTCACGAACAATATCGTTTTCCCCTTTATCCTTGTCGCGGGGATTCTCAACATACCGCTCATGTTCATCAAGCATGCAGGCGGATATGAATTCTATTTCGAAATGATGTCCGTCTTTGTGTTCGCTTTCATCGGATCGTTCCTTTTCTACATGTTTTCGCAAAAGGATGTCTACCCGGATTGGCGCCGGCGGATATTCCTGTTCCCCCTCTTCATGGCCGGAAGCATGGGTTTTGCGGTCAACAACAGCAAAGCGGTCCTCGAGGGGCTGTTTAAAAAGAAAAGCGATTTTGTCCGCACGCCAAAGTACAGCATCGAAGAGAAGAACGATTCATGGGTCGATAAAAAATATGTGCCGGTAAAATTCAATTGGACGGTGATCGTCGAAATTGCCCTTGCGATCTATTGTCTCTTCGGCGTGATCTCGTCTTTGTATTATCTTGAGATTGCGGCCATCCCTTTCCAGCTGTTGTTCCTTATGGGATTCGGTTTCGTCTCCTATCTCTCCGTCCAACAGGCCCTTCAAGCCAGAAAATTAAAAGCCGGAAAAATTCTCGAGGGAGAAACTGCTGCAGCCCATGCTTGATTTTGACGGCCCCATCGCCTATACTAAAATCGGCGGTGCGCGATCGGCTTTCTTACTTTTCTGATGATTATGGATTTATCGGAATTCGATATAGATTTTCTGAGCCAGAAGCTCTCTGACAATCCACAGTCTCCTCTTTTTGCGCGCCTCGCAGACCTCTATCTCTCTAAAAATCAATCTTCAGAGGCATTGAAGATATGCGAAGCCGGCGTGCAAACGTATCCGGCGTACCCGACGGGGTACGTTGTCCTCGGAAAATGTTACCTTGCGCTGAACGAAAACTCAAAGGCGCGTCTTGCGTTTTCTCAGGCAATTCATTTCGCGCCGTTCAACCAGGTGGCCAGGAAACTTCTCCAAGAAATACCGGCCTCAGCGGAGGAGCCGATAGCACCGGTAGTCGAGGAGCCCGCGGCCCAGGTGCAACCACCGGTGGAAGAAATTGCTGCGCCCGAACCGGTCGCGCCTGAGATCGTTCCACAAGAACATGTCTTACCTCAAGAAGAGCCGCTGCCGCAAGAAGCTGTTTCAGAACCCGAACCGATGCTCCCGCCTCCTGTTGCCGAAGAGCCGGTACAAGAACATGTCGTCGAGGCCGCTCCCGCCGTTGAAGAAGTTCCTCCTGCAGAGGCGGGACCTTTGCCTGGAGTGGACGAATATATTCAAGAGCGTGCCCGTCTTCTCGCAAACGAAAAACTTATCTCCCTCGACGAATATCTTGGCGGTGCAACGGAAGCTCCGAAAGAGCCAACGACAGAACTCGATACTCTTGCTGAAAAGCTAGAAAACGCTCCGCGCATCGTGCCTCCTGAACCGCAACCATCTCCCCAGGATGCTTCTCCACTCGATTCAACGGTCATCACTCCCACTCTCGCCGAAATCTATGCCTCGCAGGGAGAATACAGCGCGGCGATTCAGGCGTACGAGATCCTTATCCTGTCGAAGCCGGATGATCGCGAGCGATTTGAACAACGAATTAAGGAATTACAGGCGAAATTGTTTTAGGAGGGACCGTGAGCGAGGTCGTGCGACCTCGCTTCGGGAAAATTACTTTATTGCGTTGACCACACGGGTGAGTTTAGATTTTTGATTCGCAGCTTTGTTCGGGTGGATAACTCTTTTCTGAGCGAGCGTGTCGAGCATCGAAACCGCCTTTTTTAACGCCGCTTCCGCTTTCGTTTTATCCTTCTCCGCCCTCACCTTTTTGATCATAGTCTTCAACGCAGACTCCTGGGTAGCATTACGCTTCTGTCTGCGCGCTGAAGAACGTATTCGCTTGAGCGCCGATTTATGTTGTGCCATTCCAATCCTTTATTCTGATTTGATGCTTATTGTACTCTCAATATACGCAAAAGACCGACGACCCGCAAGAACAAGGAGGAATTACAGCTTCTTCTCCCAATAGATGTTCTTCTTCATCTCTTCCACCCATTGCTGAAAATTCTCGTTGATCTTAAATTGAAGGGCGAACTGTTCCAACCGCTGATAGTCGTCGGTGAGGTTCATCGCGTGTTCCGGCGTGATCGACCGCACCCAAACGATGTGATACCCGTACGAACTTCCTAGAGGGACTTTTACCGGCTCGCTGATCTCGCCCGCCTTCATCGTTTTCAGTACGTCCAGAAAGGATGCTTCGATCTGGTCGACCCCAATTTTTCCAAGGTCTCCTCCGATATCCTTTGTTTCCTCATCCTCGGAATAGCGTCGCGCCAGCGCCGCAAAATTTTCCCCCGCAAGCGCACGCGCCCTTAACCGTTGCAGTTCGGCGATTGTCGAATCGTCGTCCGCTTTCGATTGCACGATCGAAAATAAAATATGCCGCGTGTGGACAGACTCTCCTCTGCGTTCTATGAGTTGAATAAGATGGTACCCATAGGATGTCCTTACCGGCTCCGAAATTTCGCTGTCCTTGAGCGCATAAGCGGCTTCTTCAAATTCTTTCTCAAACACTCCGCGCCTAATCCAACCCAAGTCGCCTCCAGCAGCAGCCGAACCGGGATCCGAAGAGTACCTCTTTGCAAAATCGGCAAAGTTTCCTCCTGCCAAAATGCTGTCGCGTATGAGAAGTGCTTTATTGTAGACTGCCTCGACCACCGACGTATCGGGTTTTGGTTTCATGAAGATATGGCTCAACTCGTATTCAGTCGGGATCGTAGGAAGGCTGTCCTTGTGGGCCTCGAAGAACTCTTCTACCTCGCGACGCGTCACCGTGATGGATGCCTGGTGTGTCTGCCGCACTTTCTCGACCAACAGCTGATTGCGGATCAGATCGCGGAAGTCTCTCTTCATGCGGCTTATGGGCATATTATACATCTCCTCTAACCGCTGCTCCGACCCGGCTTGCTGGACGAGCATCTTGATCTGGCGGTCAAGCCTATCCGTCACCTCATCGTTCGTAACTTCCACGCTGTCCCGGATCGCCTGGGCGAGTATCAGTTTCTCATTGATCATTCCGTCAAGAACACGGTCGCGCAACCCGGGAGCATTAGGGTCGATCCTGTTCTGCATGGCCATCGACTGGATCGTCAGGTTCAAATCCGACAATGTGATGATCTCTTTTCCCACGACCGCCACAATACGGTCGACGACTGTTTGTGCGTTTACAACCCCGCCTGCGGACAGAAGAAAGATGGCGATTGCGAACGAGCAGACATGTAATTTCTTTTTCAGTTCCATAAATGCCGTTGATTTCTATTCACCCGAGGGAAGCAGTGTGTCGTGGTCCGTTGCCGCTCCCGAAAGATTGATCTGAACTGTATGTTTCTTCCGTGTCGCTTCTAAATATTGAGTGAATCGTTCCTGACGATGCTCCATGACGAGCCTTCCTCTAATTGCATCTTCAGCATATTCTATCGGCGGAGTTGCTCCGTGTGAATAACTCCCCAATAGGAGAATGACAAAATAACCGGCGCTGGTCTTCACGGGAAATGAAACTTCCCCCGGCCCAAGCGCCGACGTGACTTTCCACAATTTCGCCGGAAAGAGCGTCTCTTGAGTATAGAAGGTCGAGTCCGCTTTCGTGATCAGCGTTGATTTTTCGTCTTGAGGTTTTTGCGCTGCAGCTATCGCAGCATCCCATCCTCCGCCCTGGAGCGCCGCCGCCCGGAATGTTGCCGCCGGCTCCCTCTCGGAAAATACCGCCAACGATACCTCCACAATGTCGTCGCGAAGCGCGAATTCCTCGAGATGGCTCTTAAAATACGACGCTATTTCATCGTTTGAAATCGACCGGGGACTGTCGGTGAAAACTTCTTTTTCGAGCAACGCATTGATCGAGAGCTGACGCTTTGCATCCTCAAGATTGCGAAGCACGCTTTCAGAATGATCGAGCCCTTCTCTTTTTGCCTCTTGATACAGGATTTCGGAGTTGACCCATTGCCGTGCAAACATACGCATCTGCATTTCCGAAACGCCGCCTGCAGTATCGATCTGTCGATGCATTTCATCAGAGGTCAACACCTGGTCATCGACGCGGGCAATCTCCTCCCCTTGGTCGCTATTATGCGAACAAGATGAGAATATCAAACCGCAAACTGCTGCGATCGAAAGGGCGGCGAGATTCGAGATAATGGCTATTTGTTTAACGTGGACTCCTGCGATGTCATCAGCACTTCTTTATAGAGTGTGACCGGGTATTTCTTTCTTAGTGAATTTTCCCACTCGTTCTCCAGTAGTTTTGACTCATACTCCTGGAATGCACTCGAAAGCTCCGAGCCGGCTTCCGCGAATGTCTTTTCGCGCGCAGGCTCCTTCGATAAAACCTTAATGATGGAGAACCCATGTTCATACGGGAAAAATTCCGATACATCGCCTTCGTTAAGCGTCCATGCTTTTTCTGTCAAAGCATTCGTCGAATCGGGCAACAGCCCCCATTCACCGTTCTTTGCCTTTGTCGTCGGCCTGGTATTAAACTGCGCCGCCACCGAATCGAACGGAAGGTGCTGCTTCTTGAGAAGAAAGGTCACCACCTGTGCAACGCTATCGTTCGGTACAAAGATCTCTTGAAGATCGACCCTGTTCGGCCATGTATACGCGGACCGGTTTGCGTCAAAATAAATGTGCATCGTCGAATCGTTGATACTGATCTTGTCCCACACCGCCTTCTGTTCCGCTTTAAAAAGCATGCTTCCTTCTTTATACTCTTCAATAGTCTCGGCAAAATTCGGGAAGGTCGATTCCATGCTCACCGCTTTATACTCCATGACAAGCTTTTTAGAGATCTTGTCGAATATTTTTTCCGAACTGAAGCGATTGGAAAAGGGAAGCCCCTGAAGTTCCGATTCTAACTTCGTAAGATGGATCACTGAGTCGATCGATATTTTCTGTCCGGCGAATGAAAAGATTTCCTTCGCGCGCGTCATTGCGCTGAAAGAACTGTCCCAATTGCTGTCGCCTGTCGTCTTTGTCGAATCTACCGAGTTGTACCAGGCGGAAACCGCTTCCGGCGATTCTAAAAATCTGTACGCTTTCTTTAGACTGTCGACATACCGGTCGTAATCCGCTTGAAAGCCCGAGCGTTGGTACGATGTCTTAAGTTCCTGTTCCATCGATTCAAAAGACCCGACCGGTTTTGCATCCGTTACTTCGATAATGTGAAGACCATACGGACTCTTGATGATACCGGAATGTTCGCCGGGCTTCAGCTTGAACGCCGCTTCGTCGAACTCTTTGATCGTTCGCCTCCGGGTAATGAATCCGAGGTCTCCCCCGTTGTGTTTGCTGAACGTATCGTCCGAATATTCTCTGGCGAGGTCGGCAAAGTTAACCCCGTGCGCCAAAGAATCGAGAACCATTTCCATTTCCTCCCAGGCCTTCGCCGAGTCCTGTGGAGTCGATCCCGGCGTCAGTCTCTTCATAATATGGCTGACGCGAATAGCGCCGGGGTTCGCATCGCGCGCCGTCACCTTTATAACATGGTAGCCGTATTGGGTTCGCACAGGGTACGGGACGACGGTCCCCGGCGGCACAGAGAACGCCGCATTTTCGAACTCCGGCACGATCGATCCGGCGGTAAAAAAGTAAAGATCCCCCTTGTTATTTTTGACGCTCGGATCCTCGGAATTGTTCAAGGCCAATTCCTCGAAGGAACGGCCGCTTTTTAATGAGTCGATAATCTTCATCGCCTTTTCGTAAGCCCGCAATGTATCGGGAGGGATTGCGTTTGGCGGCATCTTGATCAGAATATGGCTTGCCCGTAACTCGAAAAGTTGTTTGTCATACATCCGATGAATGGCCGGGTCGGTAATCTCGTTTGCGATAAGATAAGTTACGGCAAGGTCTTTACTGTATTGCTGAAGCTCTCCCTGAACGTCGGGATCGTTCTGATAGCCATGGGCGTACGCATCGAGCACTTTCATCCTGAAAATCGTGTAGAGGTCTAAAAATTTTTCACGGTCTTCAATCGTTGCCTTGTGTGACGCGTCTTTCCCGCCGTTATTTTTCTCGAATTGTTTGTTGAATTCATCGAGTGTTATTTTCTCTCCGTCGACCGTCGCCACAACGGCGCTTTGCTGCGATGCACATCCCGCCATGATGAGCCCAGCCACAAGAAATGCAAGGTGAAAACGATAACGCATACGCCACTTCTCCTTATTTAGACATATAAATGCGAAAATTTCCTGCTGAGTTAGTAATAGTAACGATTAGTACGTTGAAAATCAACGGGACGATCGAGAGATCTATTTCGCGCGTAAGAGGTCGACAAGGCGTTTCACAAAAAGTGCGGTGGCGCCCCACACCGGTTCTTTCCAGACGTCGTAAAAATAGACTTCCACCGGAACTCCCCGGCGTTCGCGAACTTCAGAACGACGGAGCGAATCATCAAAGAATTTTTCAAGGGGGATGAAAATGACTTCGGCCACCTCATCGGCATTTAGATGAATCGCCGGGCGATGATGGAGGAACCCGATCACGGGCGTAACGACAAAACCGCTCGGCGTTTGTAAATCGTCCATGACGCCAAGAACGGAAATTTCAGATGCGGTGAGTCCAATCTCTTCGGATGATTCCCGCAGCGCCGTCTCAATCAAGGATTTGTCGGAGGGGTCGGCGGCGCCACCGGGAAAAGAAATCTGACCTTTATGATGTTCGACGCTCTGAGTGCGTTTCGTGAAGAGCAATTCTAATCCATCCAGCGACTCAACAATTGGAACGAGAACTGCAGATCTAGTTAAAGAATCGTCTTGAATTTTCCGGCGGTTGTAACGGGCGATCTTCGCTTTAATCGTCTTTTCGGTGAGCAACGGCACTCTACTCATTGTGGCATAAACGGGAGCGGCAAGCTGAATTCCTACAGAAAGATACTGTTTCTCGTTATGATCATCAAATTGTTTTCTCTTGATGTGCGTCATAGCGTTAAACCCCTTTATTCTCATGATTGTCATATCGTTTATATTGAACTGGTTTGCAATTATCAAGGAGATCGTATGGGTGCAAGAGATCGCAAGAAAAAGTTTAGGGCGAGCATATATCTGTTGTGTGGACTGCTCATGGCGGCCGTCTTTGTCGCCGGTTGCAAGAAGAACGACAGTAATCCTGTGGGCGACGTGGCAACCACCACGGTGTCGGACGACGTTGCAGATGCAGCGGATGCTGTATCGGACGCACTTGCGAGCAACAACGGCGGGGCAATAGACGAGGTGAACGATGTTTTTGAAATTGCCGGTGGGGTAACTGTCGGCGGCACTCTGGGAAAAGTCGATAACGATTCCACTATCATCGGCGGGCAATACGATAGCGCTCAGGTCGCCTGGATATTAAGCGTTTCGAAAAAAGATTCCGTCTCCTCGGTTTATTATGGCGCATGGACACGGAAGTATTGGTTACAATTTCGAGCAAATGGCATCCCCCAAGAATTCAGAAGAACAAAAGGGGTCCTGGCCGACACAATTGAACACCGTTTGCTAGACGCGACCGGTTATTTCCGGACGCCGCGTCTTATGCATCACTTGACCTCGTTAACTAGCGATTGGATCGTATCCGATATCAATGCCGATACGGTAACGATAAACGGAACATATTCATGGTCGGGCATCGACACGATCATGGCGACAGCACGCAAGGGAAGGGTGCTCGATCGCACGATCTCGCTCACCTTTGAAAATGTCAGAGGACCTCGCGGCAGCAGGCTAAACCGTTCACAAAAGACGAGCGGAACTATCGAAGGAAGTTACACGGCGACGGTCACCGTGCCGGGCAAGGCCCCGTATACCGTCACTGAAACTTTTACAATTGTGTTGGGGAATGGAGAGGCGAGCTTCACTATCGGCGGAGCGCATTTCATTTCTGACTTGACCACCGGGGACCATTAGTCGGCAATTCTATTTTCTGTTTATAGCCGTCTGTTTAAGACCAACTACTTTTGGCCCGCATTCTTCCTGTGTACGAGGATGGTCGAAGCTTGGTCGGTGGGCGTCAGCATCAGTTGCTGGACGTTCACAGCAAGGGGTCTCGTTGCGCAGTAGAGCACGGCGTCGGCGACGTCATCCGGAGTCAACGGCGTCATGCCTTCGTATGTTTTATCCGCGCGCGTCTTATCTCCGTGGAACCGTACAATGCTGAACTCCGTCTCCACTAAACCGGGGTCGATCGATGTCACGCGCAAGGGAGTTCCGTTCAGGTCCAGCCGGAGGCTGTTCGTGAGGGCATGAACCGCTGCCTTCGTCGCGCTGTACACGTTTCCTTTCGGATAAAATTCATACGCGGCGATCGAGCTGATATTGATGATATGCCCTTCGCCCCTCTCGATCATTCCGGGAACGACCGCGCGTGTCGTGTAGAGCAGGCCTTTGAAATTCGTGTCGATCATCTTTTCCCAATCGTCAACATCCCCTTCCTGGAAAACGGAGAGCCCGCTCGCAAGTCCTGCGTTGTTCACGAGCACGGAAATTTTTTTCCACTGGTCGGGCAGAGTCGCGATCATCGACTCAACATCGTTTCTATTCCGAACGTCCAGATGAAGTGTGTGGACAAGAATGGCATACTTTTCCCTTAGCCCCTCCGCGAGCACTTCGAGCTTTTCCATTCTTCTCGCCGCCAGCAAGAGCTTCGCTCCATGCTGAGCAAATTGCACGGCGCATGAAGCTCCGATGCCGGCGGTTGCTCCGGTAATGAAAACGACTTTATTTTTCAGGGAGTGCATCGAGTTCAATCCAGGGGGAGGTCTCTTACCACTTCATTCTTTCTCTCAACGAAGTAATGTGGGCTACATGATGACGTCCGTGCCATGAGTACAGCTGAAGGAGCCAATCGATGTTCCGCACTCCGTTCTCCGGATGGCGGAATGTTCGTGAAAAATCGGTCGGACCGAGGGAACGGAGCAGCATCACCCACCGCTCGTGGAGAGATTCAAGCATTTGAACCGATGGAGCCACGGGGGCGTTTTTTGCGTCGTACAGTTCAGCCCACAGACGCTCTTCATAGGGTTTGATCGTCGGCTCGTTTTCGGTGAGAGCAAGCCGCATACGGACGTACGAATTGAGGTGGCTGTCGGGAAGATGATGGACAACTTGCCGAATGGTCCATCCTCCATCGCGGTAGGGCGTATTGATCTGCTGTTCGGTCAATCCCTTGATTGCCGCCTTCAAATTCGACGGCGTTTCTGCGATGTGCCGTATAGCTTCCTGACGCGCGGCATCGTCAATATGCTCTTTGGGTTGGAATTTACCGATGGGGTAACGAAGGTCTGACATATGTTTATTGTTGAGGTCCTGTGGGTTTATAGAAAAATTTATTTTCCGTCCAGCGCTTTTCCGGATAGATCGACCATTTTCGTCTCGGAATTCTTGAGGTACGGCATCAGCCGCGGGTTGTCGAGGTTCGACAGTTTCTTCACGATCTCAGCGATCCGATTGCCGTTTTCGGCCACCGTCCTCAGTTCTTTGCGGATTTCGGCGATGGTATCCGTATCGCTTTTCTTTTGGAGCACCTGAAGAACGAGCATCATGATGCCGAGGGGATTATTGATCTCATGTCCAAGCGTCATCGCAAGTTCTGTGATTGCCTTTTGATGCTGGAGATGCGCATTCTCTTTTTGGAGCGCGTTGATGCGTAAACCGGCCCTCACTCGCGTCAGGAGTTCCCGGTCGTTGAACGGCTTGGTGACGAAATCGTCTGCGCCTATTTCGATCCCCTCGATCTTATCATCCTGCGTATCGCGCGCAGTCAGCAGGATGAAATACGTGAAGCGGAGCTTCTCGTCCTGCTTGGCCAGCCGGCAAAATTCCAATCCGTCCATTCTCGGCATCATCCAATCCGAGACGATCAAATTCGGCGTTTCTTTCTTTGCGACGGCAAGCCCTTCCTCTCCGTCGTTTGCAAGAAAAACGGTGTACCCCTGAGAAAGGAATTTCTTTTGAAGAATTACCCTGATGTACTGATCGTCATCCACAACAAGAACTTTTGCCGTCATACAAACTCACTCCGTGCGAAGAGAGGGTGGGAGTTTTGGTTCGACGAAAAGGATCTTTTCCCTTTCGAGAATTACGGTACCCGCCGGAACCCCTTTTGGTTTACGGACGAATTTTTTTTCCGCCATCGCGACGGGCACAGAGGACGCGTTCTTCATCTTGCTGTAGTAAGCCGCAATGGACGCTGCCTGATGGATCGCCTTTTTCGAAGGGTCTCCGGGAGCGCTGTTGACCTTCAGGACAACATGTGAACCGCTCGAGCCGCGGCAATGAAACCAGAGGTCGTTCGGCTTTGCATAATTCACTGTGAGCATGTCGTTATTTTCGCTGCTCTTTCCTGCCAGAACCTGAAAGCCGCCTTCCACCGTAAAAATGCGGAAGGGCGGCAACTCGTCTTTCTCTTTCGTCGTCATGAACCCCAGGCGATGCAATTCCTTGTCGTTCGAGCGGGCAAATTCGCGGAGTGAATCGGGGGACGAAACGTCCGCCAGATCGTCCTTCAATGAACGCAACACTGCGAGCCGTCCTTCGAGGCTTCGAACCCGTTCTTCAGATTCTTCTCTCGTAATTTTTGCCCGTTTTGCTTTTTCGAAATATCGCTCGGCATTTGCCGCCGGGGAAAGAGAAGCGTCGAGTTGAACGGCGATGTGGCTCTTACTCTCGTCAGTAGAAAGAACATTTTCGAGTGAAGCAGAGTTCAGGCCTTTCCGAAGTTCGTGGATGTGGGCCATGATGAGCCTGCCGTTCCGTTCATACTCTGCTCCTCGCTGCGATTCGGCGAGATCGACAGCAATTTTTTCGCGGGTTTGATCGGCTTTCTTTTCTTCCTTTTCCAGCCATGTAAAAATTTTTTCTTTCGCGTTGCCGAAGGAAGAAACGGAATGCCTGCGGCCAACATAGCGTTGAATTGCAGTCCCAATATCGGGAAACTTTTCTTCTCTTAAACCCTCATACGTGCGGAGCGCGATCGGCGAAACGCATACCGGCAGATCGCCTTCATAATAAATTCTCGCTTCAGCGTCGGCTTTCAGAGCGGTCAGCGTCATGACGACCTTCGACATCTCCGTAAAAATCTTTCTTAGCTCGGCGTCTGCAACTGACGCGGCTGGAGAAGGTGTTGAGATGCCCGCACGCAACATCACTTCACGGCTGAGGGTCGGGCCGAGCGAGGGGAGCGATTTTTTGAGCGCATGGGATACATCGTCATCGCCATGCGCGCGGATCGTTCGACCGAAAAGATCTTCGTCCTGCATCAAGCGCAGATATGGCGGCCGATGAAGCGGATCATCCTTCATCGCTCGCCGACCGTCGATCTCCTTCTTCTTCAAAAAACTATCCTCAAGAACTTGCACTGTTCCCTCCGCCTCTTTCTCCGTCTTCCACAACCCGACATTTGCACGAGACCCGAACATCTCACATTCCAGTGACAGGCCGTTGTCGAGCGAGATCAGCACGCGCCGGTCGTCCGGCGCACAGGCGACGTTTCGTATCGCCTTCCCGATTGCCTCGGGGAGAAGGTCCACGGAATTTTTCCGCGCTCGGAAATTCCCTTCACGAATGTAGAGATAGTTTTGTGAAGGTTCACAGGAGATAACGATCGTCTGCAGCGGGGCGGCTTCGACGACAACGCAGAGCTGCTGCTTCTGTTGAGAATAGATCTCGGAGATTGTATGGCCAACGCATCGCTGGTGGATGAGACGGGAGATGTGAAGGAGCGTAAAGTAATTGCCGAGCATTTCCGGTTATCCACACAGTATGTAAAAATATATCAAAAAACGCTCTAAAAGCAAAGTTCCGCTGAATAACTTGTGGACAAGTCGGTGCTTAACGTGTCGAGAACTTTCCCTTGCCTGCCACAGCGGATTTTCGTATTTTTATTGTGAAATTAAGAATTTTCACATTGGCACGCTATGATTCAGAGCATGACGGGTTACGGGCGCGGCGAGTGCCTCAAAAACGGCATTTCCGCAGTCGTCGAACTCCGGAGTGTCAACAGTCGTTTTTTTGAATTAGGAACCCGGCTGCCGCGGTCACTAGCCCTCCGGGAAAACGAAATCAAAGAAATTGTGCGGTCGAAAGTCGTTCGTGGAAAGATCTCTCTCACGACGTCGCTCCAAAGCGACGCGAACGGCAAAGTTCCTCTCAAGGTCAACACGGCGGCGGCCCAATCGTATTACAAACTCCTGAGCCAGCTTCGAAAATCGCTTAAGCTCAAAGAAAAGGTAAAGCTTGAGCATCTCCTTCGCTTCTCTGAGGTCTTCGAAGGCGGGGAGGATGAAGAAGAAGCGAGCGCGGAATGGGAGGCCTTTGAAGGCGCCCTCCAGCTCGCGGTGAAGGAGTTGCAATCGATGCGCGCGAAAGAGGGCGGAGAAATTTCAAAAGATATTATCGACCGCGTAGAGGATATTCAACGGCGTCTCGAGAGCATCGAATCGATCTCGAAGGAGCGAATTCCCGAGGAGCGGAGCCGCCTTCATGAACGCATCGGACAACTACTCGGGGATAAATTTCCCGTCGACGCGCAGCGGCTCGAACTCGAAATCGCACTTCTTGCCGACAAACTCGACGTGACGGAAGAATGTGTCCGGTTCCGCTCGCACAATAAATTCTTTCTCGAAGCGCTCCGGAACGGCGACGCTGCCGGACGTAAGCTCAATTTTTTGATCCAGGAAATGAACCGTGAAGCAAACACTGTTGGTTCAAAATCGAACGATACCGCGATCGCGCACCACGTCATTGCCATTAAAGAAGAACTCGAGAAGATCCGCGAGCAGCTGCAGAACATCGAATAATTGCGCTGCGGCGGACTGAATGAAGCACCCTGCGCTGTTTGTCATCTCCGCCCCGAGCGGCGGCGGAAAGACAACGATTGTCAAAGCGGTGCTGTCGCGCCATCCCGATTTTGAATTTTCCGTCTCGGCGACAACGAGGCCGCGAAGGACGAACGAAGAGGAAGGGAAAGATTATTTCTTCCTCGGCAAAAAAGATTTTGAGCGTCTCATCAAGCAGGACGCGCTGGCCGAACACGAAGAGATCTACGGCAATTTTTACGGCACCTTGAAGCGTGAAATCCAGCGGGCGCGCAACCGCGGAAGGTGCATGGTGTTCGACGTCGATGTGAAGGGAGGGCTTTCAATAAAAAAGTTATACGGAGCCGATGCGGTGCTCATCTTCATCGAACCCCCGTCGATCGACGTCCTTGAAGAGCGGCTCCGCAACCGGCAAACGGAGGACGAGAAAGCTTTTCGGAAACGGATGGCGAGGGTTGCGTCGGAACTGGAGATCGGAAAGCAGTTCGATTTCAGGGTCGTGAACGATTCGCTTCCCAAGGCGATCGACGAGGTCGATAAAATTATTTTACATCACATACAACAATAACAAGAGGGTTTCATGGCAATCAAATCTCTGGAAATACGGACGCTTGAATCGAAAGCCGCGAACGTCTACGAAGCGATCGTCGTCCTTTCGAAACGCGCGCGCCAGATCAACGAAGAAACGAAGATCGAATTCAATCAGCAGATCGAGACGATCGCAGCGCTTCCGACGATGACGAACGGCGACGAAGAGGAGGTCGATGCAAACCCCGATCAGCTGAAAATCAGCCTCGAGTTTGAGAAGCGCCCCAAGGCAACCGAAGAAGCGATCGACGAGTTAATGAAGGACAAGCTCGAATTTCATTACAAGCAAGAAAACGAGCAGTAAGACCTTCCGTCACTGGACTATCCCGTGCTCAAAAATAAAAAAATTCTTCTCGGCATTACCGGCGGAATTTCGGTGTACAAAATGTGCACGGTTGTACGCCTGTTGAAAAAAGCCGGGGCAGATGTGCGCGTCCTCATGACCCCGGCGGCCACGCAGTTCGTCACACCGTTGACATTTTCCACGTTATCGCAGAGGGAGGTCGTCACATCGCTATGGCCTGAGGCCAAAGAGGCAACGACCCGCGCGAGCGTTGAGCACGTCAACCTGGCCTTGTGGGGAGATATTATGCTCGTTGCGCCCGCAACCGCGAATACGATCGCAAAAATCGCCCATGGCGCTGCGGACGATGTCGTCTCGTCGACGATCCTTGCGCTCCGATGCCCGCTTCTTATCGCCCCGGCCATGGATGTCGATATGTATCTCAACGATGCTACGCAGGAAAACCTGCGAGTCCTCCGCGAGCGGGGGCACCATATCTTGCCGCCGGTGGAAGGCGAGCTGGCAAGCGGACTCGTCGGACCGGGGCGATTGCCCGAGCCGGAGGTCGTTGCCGCGTTCGTCGAATCGATCCTCGAAAAAACTCCTTTAGACCTTCGTGGGAAAAAAATTCTTGTGACCGCGGGACCTACGCACGAGCCCATCGACCCTGTGCGATTCATCGGAAACCGTTCATCCGGAAAAATGGGCTTTGCCATCGCCAACGCTGCAGCGCAACGCGGCGCCGATGTCACTCTTATCGCGGGACCAGTGACGCTTGGCACCCCGCACCATGTTTCACGCATCGACGTTGAGACCGCTGAACAAATGCATGCGGCCGTCAAGCAGCATGCAAAGAAATGCGACGCAGTCATTATGTCCGCCGCAGTGGCTGATTACACGCCGAAAAAAACGGCCGCGAATAAGATCAAAAAGGGGGCGAACGGCGCCGGACTGAGCCTTGAACTTGGATCCACGTCGGACATTCTCAAAGAACTCGGCGCGCACAAAAACGGGACCGTCCTCGTTGGGTTCGCTCTCGAGACACAAGACGAACTTAAGAATGCAAAGGCAAAGCTACAAAGCAAAAACCTCGATTTCGTCGTTCTCAACAGCCCGCGCGTCGAAGGAGCTGCTTTCGGGTCGGACACCAATGTTGTCACTATCATCTCAAAGGGCGGCGCCGTTGAAAAGCTTCCCCGTTTGTCGAAATTTGATGTTGCCGTTGAAATCCTCAACCGCGTAGCCAAATTATTGTAATCGTTGCCACAAAAAACGCGCGACGGCATTATGCTTCCTGTCTTCTCATCGCATGTCCAACGATCATCCTTCGTCGGAAGACGACCATGAACACGTAGCTCAAGAGTTCGCGCAACTCGTCACGGGCGTTCAACAGTACCTCATGCAAGAACAGGATCTATTCGGAAACATCATCTATCCGGCGGACGGGCATCTGGAATCGAAAAAGGAAATTCCTTCTGCCGGTTATCCCAAGGAACCATGGACGGGAAAGGCGTCGCTCCAGGAACTTAATTCGGCAATTTGTGAGTGCCAAAAATGTCCTCTGGGCGCCACGCGCAATAAGTTCGTTTTCGGTGTTGGCAATCCGCATGCAGGACTGGTCCTGGTCGGAGAGGCTCCCGGCGCAGACGAAGACGCTCAAGGAGAGCCGTTCGTCGGACGGGCGGGACAACTGCTCAATAAAATTCTTGAGGCGATCAACTTCAAACGGGAAGATGTGTACATCTGCAATATCCTGAAGTGCCGGCCGCCGAATAATCGCGACCCGCAGCCGGCCGAAGTCGAACAATGCGAGCCGTACTTGTGGAAGCAGTTGGAAATCATCAAACCAAAAATTATTTTGTGCCTCGGCAGGATCTCTGCGCAAGTGCTGCTGAAGACGACGGACTCGCTGACGAAGCTCCGTGAAGGCGTGCACGATTATCGGGGAATACCGTTGATGGTCACCTACCATCCGGCGGCGCTCCTGCGCAACCCAAATTGGAAACGACCGACATGGGAAGACGTTCAAAGGATGCGAAAGATGTACGACGAGTTAAAAAGCAAGTAAGAATTATGAATGAGGAATTACGAATTAAAGAAATGGCGATTTGCTTTTCTTCATGCGGTCTAAACATCATCTACAATGGCTGAAATTCTTAGACATAGCGTCACGCCGAACGAAAACCTGAGCGAGGGGAGGGTCCCGCCGCAGGCTGTAGAGATCGAGATGGCCGTTCTCGGGGCAATGCTCCTCGAAAAGGAGGCGATCTCAAAAGCTCTTGAGATCCTCGACGATACGGTCTTTTACAAGCCGGCGCATCAGAATATTTTTAAGGCGATGGTCGGCCTCTTCGAGAAAAGCGAAGCGGTGGATTCCATTACCCTCGTCGAGGAACTCCGCCGGCGCGGGAAGCTGGACGAAATCGGCGGACCGGTCTATATCTCCGAGCTGACGATGCGCGTCACCTCCGCAGCGAACGTCGAGTATCATGCAAAAATCGTTTTGGAAAAAGCGCTCCTCCGCAACCTTATCTCCGCAAGCACCGAGGTGACGAGCCGCGCCTTCAACGAAACGGAAGACGCGCTCGACCTGCTCGACGACGCCGAACAGAAGATCTTCCAGATCTCCGAAAAGCGCATGAAGAAAAGTTTTCTTTCCATGCGCGACGCCGTCTTCACGACGATGGAAATGCTCGAGAGCATCCATGGCAAACATAGCGGAGTCACCGGAGTGCCGTCGGGTTTTTCGCAGTTAGATAACTGGACGGGGGGCTTTCAGGCCTCTGACCTCGTGATTGTTGCCGGGCGACCGAGCATGGGCAAGACGGCATTCGTTCTTTCTGCGGCCCGCAATGCCGCTATCGACCACGGGATCCCCGTCGCGTTTTTCAGCCTCGAAATGTCCTCTCAGCAGCTCGTTCTACGGCTCATCTGCGCGGAGGCGCGCGTAAACGCACACAACGTTCGCACGGGACGTTTGCCGGACGACCAGTGGCGTCAGCTCAGTACGCGGATTGGAAAACTGCACGCGGCAAAAATATTTATCGACGACACGCCGGCGCTCGGGATCCTTGAGCTTCGCGCAAAAGCCCGTCGCCTGAAGATCGAGCACAACATTGGAATGGTGATCGTCGACTATCTCCAACTCATGCAGGGACCGAAAAGCGCGCAGAGCCGCGAGCAGGAGATCTCCATGATCTCGCGTTCGTTAAAGGCGCTTGCAAAAGAACTCAACGTGCCGGTCCTCGCCCTGTCGCAGTTGAACCGCGCCGTCGAAGCGCGCAGCGACAAGCGCCCCGTCCTTGCCGACCTCCGCGAATCCGGCGCCATCGAACAGGACGCGGACGTCGTGCTCTTCGTCCATCGGCCGGAAATGTACGGCATTAAGATCGAAGGAGATAAATCGGTCGAAAACATCGCCGATATTATTATCGGCAAGCAGCGAAACGGCCCGACGGCAGACGTCCAGCTTTCCTTCATCAAGGAATTTGCCCGCTTTGAGAACCTTTCTCTCAAAGTCTTCGACGAATACGGCCCGCCTGCCACGACGGGCGATGCTCCTTTCTGATGCAACCGCTGCTCGGTCGGCCAAAAGCCGCGAGCGCTTTCTCCTCGATTTCCTTTATCAAAACAAGATGAGACAACGACGATGAACCGGCGAGACTTTATCGGCCGCGGGGCACTTGCCGCGCTCGTTCCCTTGCTTTCCGCCAGGCTGAATACATCGTTCGGGTCTGCGCTGTTCGCGACCCCAGACGATGCCGATGAGACAATTTGTGGGAAGAAGTTCTCCCTGGCGCTTTCGGACCGTCTCGAAGATAAACCGATCAATCAAGCGATCGTTGAGATCGGAAAATCTTTCATCGGCACCGACTACGCCGAGCATACGCTCGAGGAAGGCGGAGAAGAGCATCTCGTCGTCAACCTTCGCGTGCTCGACTGCGTTTCGTTCTATGAGAATGTGCTTGCGCTCGCTCGGTGCGTTAAAATGAAAACGCTCACCTTCGAGGCGTACAAAGCGCAGCTTCAATTTATCCGCTATCGGGGCGGCGTCATCGACGGTTATGCAAGCCGGCTTCATTACACCACCGACTATTGGTTTGACAACGAAAAGAAGGGCGTGCTAAAAGTTGTGACGAAGGAGCTGTTCGGAGAAAAAGCAGTACAGCGGATTCCTACTCCGATCAATTTCATGTCGACACATCGAAGATCTTACCGGCAACTTTCGGACGATTCCGTTCTGGCAGAAATAGAAAAGCGGGAACAAGAGATCGGCAAGCGCGAGATGTTTTTTCTCCCCAAAGAAAGCGTTCATCTGTTCGCCGACCGCGTAAAAACGGGGTCGTTGATCGGGATAACGACGAGCATTCCGGGGCTCGATGTATCACACACCGGCATTGCCCTGCGGACGGAAAGCGGTTCACTTCACCTTCTCCACGCCCCCGATGTCGGTCAAAAAGTTCAAATCACAAAGATGCCGCTGCACGAGTATCTTGCGAGAAATACGAAGCAGACGGGCATTATCGTTGCAGAAGCGCTGGAACCCCATCGATGATCGTTGTATCAACCCATTAAGCAGCTTACTTCAGGGTCACCCAGTCAGCGATCGAACCTTCCTTGAGAAACGTATCCCCCGAACAGTGAAGCGTATCGGCATCGCGCGCTTCCTTAGAGATGATAAAATCTTCGCGTGTTCCGGCCCCCTTTGAGCGATACTGTTGAAACAATGAATCGGTCATGACGTCGAAGTACGAAATGAGCGCCCAACCGCTGTCCGACGCAACGCCCACCGCGATGTCGGACATCGTCTGAGAACCGATGTGGGTTCCAAGAGTGTCGCCTTCCTGAATCGTGTCGCCTACCGCGAGCGCCTTGCGAAGGTTAATATGGAAGATGATGAAATACAAAGAGGGGTATGCCTTTGACTCGATTTGTACCTGTGTTCCCGCCCATTCTTCAATCATCCGTGAAACTGTTCCACCCACAGGCGCAATAATTTTTATCGCCGACCAATCGATATTTTCTTTCGGTTCGAAATAGTGTTTCATGCTCCGGCATTGTTCGAAATCGTCGTGGTAGTCGTGTCCAACCGAGGAGCGGAATTTCGAGACCCTGCCGATTTTATCAAGATCAATATAATTCGTAGCGACAAAATGAGGGGGAAAGGAGAATACCGCCGCCGAATCCACTGCGGTGACCGGAGAAGATCCTTCGCTTCGCGTATGACAACCCGCAAGTGCAAGAAAGAAGAGGGGAATGAGAATAATCCACTTTTCCATTCTCAGTTCTGAATTCCTAATTCTTAATCATTAATTAAGCTCTTGAGTATTTTCATGTTCTCGACGTCTTCGTGTAAATCTTCGCTTTTAGGCGTTTCTAAAATTTTTGGAACTCTTGCAAATCGCCGGTCATTCATCAAAAGCGAAAACCCTTCGAGACCGATCATTCCCTTTCCGATGTGTTCATGCCTGTCCACATGAGAACCAAGTCCCTTCTTTGAATCGTTGCAGTGAAAAGCAACGAGCCGATCCAGGCCGATGATTCTCTCAAATTCACCGAAGGTTTCTTCATACCCCTTTGCCGTACGTATATCATAGCCGGCGGCAAAAACGTGGCACGTGTCGATGCACACTCCCATCCGATGTGGCTCATCAACCCCGTCAATAATTTTCGCCAAATGTTCAAACTTGTAACCAACCGCCGTTCCTTGTCCTGCTGTCGCCTCAACAACACTCAACACTTTAAATCCTTGCGTTCTCTCGTGGGCGATATTCAGGCTTTCGATGATTCGTTTTATTCCTTCTTCTTCGCCCGCGCCTCCATGCGCACCCGGATGAAAATTCAGAAGCTGTATGCCGAGTTGTTCGCACCGTGTGAGTTCGTCAACTAGCGCAGCACGCGACTTTTCAAGGATGTCTGGTTTGACAGCGCAGAGATTGATAAGGTAGGAATCATGGGCAACGACCGGTGCGATCCCAGCGGCCGTAATTTTCTTCCTGTAATTTTCCACCTCGGCGTCGCTGAGCGGCTTGGCGCTCCATTGGTTGTTATTTTTCGTGAACACCTGGAGCGCCGTACAGCCGATCGATGTTGCACGCTCGACTGCCTTATACATGCCTCCACTGATGGACATGTGGGCGCCGAGAAGGAGGGGTTTGGGCGAAGACGGAGTTGGCATGGAAGAAAGTGAAAAGTGCAAAGGGCAAAATTACAATTAAAATTGGAAAATTATTTTCACTGTAGAATTGGCACAGGTTAAAATTTTTAACTTTACACTGTAACTTTGCCCTTTGCACTTTAACCTTTAAACTGTCATCGCCCTCTCGGCCGCAGAATAAAAAGAAAATCCAGCCCGAAATCATGAAGGCCGGGGATCATTTGCAAGTTGCCTTGAATGAACCGGTAGCGATAATAAAGATCCGAATGACGTTTCTTTTGTTCCGGAATGTGAACGTCGGACGAGGTCTGAGCTTTGGGGGTTTTGTGAGGGAAATAGTCGGTTTTCCAATCTCTTTTTCTCGGTAAAAGCCCGCTGCTCCTCATCCCTCTTTTGAGGCTATAGGTTTTCCGCTTTTCAACAATGAAATTGAATTGGTCGAAAAGCTTCAGCAGGGTCCGTGCGGGGAAAAAAAAGATGTGTCCGTTTTTACTGCGGGCGGGTTTGTGTTCGAGGCGTGCAAATTCAATCAGGTCGAGACTGTCGTTGTATCCGTTTGGAACCGAAAGAAAAAAGACGCCGTCGGGTTTGATGATGCGGCGGCATTCCTTCAAAAGCGAAAGGGGGTCGAGGACATGTTCAAGAACGTTGTTGACATGAACATAATCGAAGTAGGCGTCGGGGAACCGTGCGTCGGCGAGATCGCCTTGAACGACGTTGAGATGGAGAACGTCGTGCGCATACCGCACGGCGCTTTCCCCAAAATCGGTCCCATACACTTCCCATTGAGAGTTATTCTTTATCCCATTGAGAAAAAAGCCGGTGGCGCATCCAACGTCGATGAAGCGCCCGTTCGTTTTCCAGCGCTTCAATCGTTGAGCAAACGCCATCCCTTTACCCTCTTCACGACCTCTGTCGAAATCGTAGTACGAAGCAGAATAAAACGCGGCTAGCTGTGCCGAGGACGGCATGGGATCAAAATAAACGACCCCGCAGCCATTGCACTCCGCAAGATCAAACTGAGTGTTGTAGATGAGATTGACTTTGCAGAGTGCTTTTTTCTCCGCAGGATCAGCGCAGAGCGGACATCGGCTCATTGCGTTCCTCTTTCTGGCGTTGTCTGTTACCAGGATCGGTGTCCGCCGCCTCTGCTCCCTCCGCGGCCGCCTTGCCGGTCTTCTCTAGGCCTTGCTTCGTTTACGGTGAGTGGACGGCCTTTGAGCTCCTTTCCGTTCAGGCCTGCGATGGCGGCTTCGGCCTCGGACTTTACGGACATTTCGACAAACCCGAACCCTTTTGGAGTATGAGTAAATTTATCCATAATAATATTCACAGTAGCGACTTGTCCAAACGCTTCGAATGCCTGCCGAAGATCTTCATCGCTGGCATCACGGGATATATTGCCTACGAAAATATTCACGTTATTTCCTCGTTAGTAATTGATGACGCTTTATCATCCTGCGTTGATTGGTACAGCTGAAACCGGTATTGCAATTTTTGCCGTGGCCTCCTTTAAAAAACGCTTACTTTAACGTACCTGCCGGGATTTTCCCGAAGGTCTTTGACAAGAAGATTTAAATTTGACGCGAGACTATCGATGTCGTTGTAAAGTTTTTCCTCGTGGACAAGTTTGCCCAGCGTCCCCTGGCCTCTCTGAATTCTATCGAGAACGACGTCGAGCGATTGCGTCGTTGATTTGAGGTTCTCCGACGCCTCGTGAAGGTTGTATGCGACAAGGCGGATTGTGGCCATGCTTGTGTCGAGGTTCGAACGCTGCGACAGAGCCATGGTGTCGAGGTTCAAAGCAAAATGGGAGAGGTTCGTGGAGAACGTTCCGAAATTTCCTATCGCAAAATCCAACCGGTCCCCTTCCGCGTGGATAATATGCTCAAGTTCCTCCGAGGATCGATTGACGTCCGCGAGGATCCCCTGGATATTATCGCGCGTCTTTTCGTCGAATGTGGTATTCACGCGCTGGAGGATGCCGAGGACGTTCGACGAGATCGGTGCGAGTGTGGAGGTCAACTCGGTGAGGTCTGCTTCATACGAACCCGATAGTGTGTCTCCGTCCTTAAGCATCGTGCTGTTAACGCCCGGCGTGATCGCGATCAATTTCCCTCCCATGAGACTCGAACTTTTGATAAATGCTTTGGAATCGACCGGGAATTGCACCTTGTTTTGCACTTGAACTGTCACGGCGATCGCATTGCCGTTGAGTTTGAGGTCCTGGACTTTCCCGATCGCGAGCCCCGCGACGGTCACCGGATTTCCCTCCTGCAAGCCATTGACATTGTTGTAGATGATCGTGAGTGTGTATTCCCGCCGCTGAAAGTCGACGCCGCGCAAGTAGATCACTCCTCCCACAAAAACAACGACCGCCGCGAAAATTGCCATGCCGAGTTTTATTTCGTTGCTGAGTTTCATGGGCGATGTCCCTCTGTCATAGGTAAAGAACTATTGATATACTTTCGCACTTCTTCGTTCTCGCTGTTCTGAATATCGTCGCGCGTTCCGGTCATGAGCGTTCTGCCGTTTTCGAGGACGGCGAACCGGTCGCCGACGACGAACGCGCTGTGGATATCGTGCGTCACGACAATTGAGGTGATGCCGAGTTTTGTCCGCATGTCTTTAATAAGAAGATTGATGCCGTCGGCAGTTTCCATATCCAGCCCCGTCGTCGGCTCATCGTAGAGAACATAGCGGGGCGTCAGTGCGATGGCCCGCGCTAGTCCGACGCGCTTCTTCATCCCGCCGCTCAGGGACGATGGCATCACCTCTTCGACATTATCGAGACCGACGACATGAAGCGCATAATGGATGCTTTCCTTTATTTCTTTCTCCGTCCACCCCGTATGACGGCGGAGCGACAGAGCGATGTTGTCCCCGACGGTCATCGAATCGAACAGCGCCGCCCCTTGGAATAAAAATCCGAACTTAAAACGCAGCGCCCGTAGCTCTTTGTAGTTCATCCTTGTGACATCTTTGCCGTCCACTTCGATCGACCCTGAGTCGGGCTTGATGAGGCCGATGATCATTTTCAGGAGAACGCTTTTCCCGCCGCCGCTGCGACCAAGAACCACCGTCGTTTCTTTATCGATCACGTCGAACGATATGCCGCTGTGAACCTGCTTCTCTCCAAACTTTTTCCAGATATTTTGAATGCGGATCACGAACGGGAGCCGTTAAGTAAGTGCAAGGTTCAAAATGCAAAGGGTAAAGTTACAGTGTAAAGTTAAAAGTTTTAAGTCACGCCAATCTATGGTGAAAATAATTTTACAATTTTCATTGTCCCTTTGCCTTTTGCATCTTGAACCTTGCATTCTCAAACATCTATCGGCGTCGCGCACACTCCTCTTACAACAGCACCGACGCTAGAATAAAATCCATCACGACCACGGCAAGGCAGGTAAGCACGACGGTTCCCATTGTCGCCTTCCCGACGCCTTCGGACCCTCCTTCCACATAATAGCCTTGATAACAGGCAACGGAGGTGATCGTAAACCCAAAAAAATTAGCTTTGATGATCCCAAACACTGCATCCCATGTCGCGAATGAATTCTTCATACCCTCGATAAAAGCTGCAGCCGGGATGTTTGCAACGGCGACCGCACCGATAAGTCCGCCGAGGATCGCCACCAAATCGCCGAAAATAATCAGGACGGGAAACATCAGCATGCCGCTGAGAACCCTTGGCGTAATAAGAAATGAAATGGAATCGAACGCCAGTGCTTCGAGCGCGTCGATTTGCTCCGTCACGCGCATCGTACCGAGCTCGGCGGTGATCGTCGCACCGACCTTTCCCGCAAGCACGAGCGCCGTCATGAGCGGGGTAAGTTCAAGCAGGACCGATTTGACGACGAGGCTTCCGACGACGGCACGCGGTATCCAATCGTACAATTGATACGCCGACTGCACTGCCGTCACCATCCCGACAAACGCGCTGACAAAGATCACGATCGGGATCGAATCGTTCCCGATGATGACCATCTGCTGATAAATATTCCTGGAGTATTCTTTTGCGTTATGGATATTCCGCAACATCCACCACATAAGGGAAAAATATCGTCCAAGGTGCCCAAAAAACGTATTGCCGTGTTCCCCTATGATCGCAAAAAATTTGAGGCCGTGGTTGATGTTTCCCGTGCGTAATTCCACTCTGAGGGGCTATTGAAATTGGAGGTGTGGAAGGTCTGTTATGCTGCGGTTAATATTGAAAAATGCATAACGAAAATCAAGGATGACAGAAACGATGAAGCGACGGCAGCGTTTTGCAGCCGTCGCCTCATATTTCTTCGCGCAATATTTATGCTTCTTCGTGAAACGTGTACGAGCTGACCCGAATATCGAACCTCTGGCCCGTTTTGTATTGGTCTTGATACGGCCCGGGCAAAGGCCGGACGACTTCAACGGTCGCCCAGCATCCCATGACGTTCTGTATTCTCGCATTGTAGAGCGGCGTTCCGTTCATCGAGCATTGGTATTCCTTGCCCGGAGCCGGAGCGTCTGCAACGCGGTGCGTATGTCGTCGCTCTTCATTCATGCGGTCACGCTGCGGGCATTTTCGGGTTCTTCTTCATCCTACGATACAAGACGAGGAGAATCACGAGTACGACGACCGCAATAATAATGTAGAGTGTCGTGTGCGGCGGCTGCACGGACGAACGCCATGCATCCACTTTCGCCTTTATGTCGTTGGATTGCGTTTCGCTGATAATCTGGTCGCGAACGAGGAACGGTATCCATGTCGTTCCCAGATCTTTATTCCATACGCTGTCGACAAACGTGGAGTACACTTCGGCGCGCGCCGCTTCCGTCCGCTGGTTTGCATTCTGAATTTCGTCGTCGATGAACCCGATCACGTTCGTCGTGAACGTTTCGCCGCTGTTGAACGGTTTCACCGTAAGGTTGTGCGACGTGAATTGTTCGTTCAGGGTCTTCCAGAGTGTCGCGTCGATCTTGGCACCCCACGACGTGATCATGGTGTCGATCTCCGTCAATTCCTTTGTCCTGTTTTTCTGCGAAACATAAATGGCCGTCAGCTTCGGACCAAGGCCTTTCCATTCAGAGGCAAACTTTTTCTGTTCGCCGACAAGCGATGCAAGGTCCGACCCGGTCAGGGACGTCGATTCGAGGAATGCAACGTTATCGCTGATCGATTTCTTGATGTTGCCGATGACGCCGTTCCGTTCAAAATGCGACGCCATATTTTGTTTTTCGACATCCTTGAGACCTTCGATATTCTTATCGTACTGCATAAAAATGCTGTCGACCATCGCAAAGATCATCTTGTCGCGCTCGCCGAGGCTCTTCTGAAGTCTCGCGACGAGGGTGGTCAAGGAGTCGAGCGTTTTCTGGTCTTGGGCCTTTGAAGCGCGCAACGATTGGATCTCGCTGAGCAAAGTGCTGTTTTCGTTGGTGAGTTTCTCGACCTGCGCTGACAGGTCCTTCACCTGGGTTTCGAGGGAGGCGATTTTGGCGACCGCATCCTGGATAATTCCGAGTTTATTTTGGGCGTACGCCAGCTGGCCGTGCACCATGTCGATTTTCTTCTGGAAATCGTCCGGATAAAGGGTCTTGTCGAGCAGCGCTTTGTACGGGGAGTATGTTTTTTCCAGCGCGTCGATGTTCACGCTGATTTCCGCGCATTCTTGGACGGTCTGCGCCGTCTCGATCGCCTTTGCGAGCGCTTTGTACTCCTTATTGAAGTTCTGCGAAATTTCATAATCGGATTGCTCCTGCGCAAAGGCGAACGCCCATACCGCCATGGCGGCTGTGAGCACGATCAGTGTGTGTCGGATGGTCTTCATTTTTGTCCTCCTTGCTGGATGCCGTCCTTCGTCATAAATATCGGTTTCTCTTTTCCATTGATGAGTTCAATGCGCGGCGAGCGCTGATTGAATGCGGGCGTAGCCATCCCTTTCTCCGAGACCAAGATCTTTGTGGCGAGTTTCAGTTTTCCCTCGTCCGGCGCAAAAACGTAGACGTTCTTAAATTTCGGCGCCGTGATAAAATAGTAGCCGTCCATGTCGCGGATGATGCGGATTTCGGTCCCGGCCACATGCACCGAATCCCCGGTCTCTTCAAACAAAAGCGGCTTGACGTTGAACGAGATATTGTATCGGGACTCTTCGACCATCCCTTTCCCGTCGACGCTGAGGACGCTTTCTACTGGCCACTGATAATGCACCGGTGAAAGCGTCAACGAAGCGCAGCCGCACGCGATCACCAAGAGGGTAAAGCAAGACAACACGGAAAAAGTTTTCATGCCGGCTCCCTGGTAGTTAAAAAAATGAATGACGTTGGCGTAGGGGTAATAACGAAATCAGACCTAATGTAGCGAAGGAGGTTTTGAGAAGCAAGGCGGGAAAACCAGCGAAGTGACCTATAACAAACACGCAGATGCTCAGCGCTGATTTTCCTTAACTCGTTGAGACCCTATTCCTTTCTACTTTTTCTTTTTGGGCGAAGCTTTTTTTGTTCGTTGTTCTGTCTTCGGCGCTTGGGGTTTACTTTCTCCTTTTTTCTCCGGCGTTTCCTGCGTACTGTTCCCGTTCGTACCGCCACTAGCGGGCGGCGTCGAAACTCCGTCCTTTCCCGCAGAGCCGTTCTCATCATCCTCTTCGGGCGTTACCACTGCAACGTCGGCAATATGGTCTCCTTCGTCTAACCGGATAAGGCGCACTCCCTGCGTATTCCTTCCGCTCAGGCGTACTTCCGTCGCATCTTGTCGGATGACCATTCCTTGAGACGTCACAACAACGATGTCGTCGGTCTCAAGGACTTCTTTGATGGCGATCATTTTTCCGGTCTTGTCCGTTGCGTTAACGGTATAAATTCCTTTGCCGCCGCGGTGGCTTACTCGGTATTCGGAAACTTCGGAGCGTTTCCCATAACCGTTCTCCGTTGCAACAAGAATCGTTGTTGTCGTTCGTTTCAAAACGACGGCGCCGACGACGTGATCGCCCTTTTCGAGGCGAATTGCCCTAACGCCGGCGGCCGTGCGTCCCATTTCGCGCACTTCAGCTTCGTGAAAGCGGATGGCGAGACCGTCGTGCGTCCCGATGATAAGGTCGCTTGTGCCGTCGGTGAGCTTCGCATCTTTCAGAAGGTCTTTTTTCTTGAGAGAGATCGCCGCGATCCCGTTCTTGCGCGGGTTGCTGAACTCGGCAAGAGAAGTTTTCTTCACCAACCCCTCTTCGGTCACCAGCACGATATAATTTTTATCGCTGAAATCCTTCACGCTGAGAAATGCGGTGATGTTCTCCGCAGGGTCTTTCGAAATGAGGTTGACGATGGATTTCCCTTTCGCAGTACGCCCTCCCTCCGGGATCTCGAACACCTTCAGCCAATAACATTGTCCCTGGTCTGTGAAGAAGAGGATGTAGTTGTGCGTGCTCGCGATGAACATGTGCTCGATAAAGTCGTCCTCGCGCGACGCCGCGCCGGTGACCCCTTTTCCGCCGCGCGATTGCCGCCGGTATCCGCTCACGGGGAAGCGTTTGATGAACCCGCCGTGGCTGATCGTGATAACGACTTCTTCCTGCGCGATCATATCCTCGATGCGGAACTCCTCAAAATCGTGGACGATCTCAGTACGCCGAGGGTCGGCATATTTCTCCCGGATCGCAAGAAGCTCGTCGCCGATGATCTTGAGTTGAAGCTGTTTGCTCGCGAGGATCGCTTTCAGCTGTGTGATAAGTTTGATCGTTTCGCGGTATTCGTCTTCTACTTTTTTACGTTCGAGTCCGGTAAGTCTTTGCAGACGCATGTCGAGGATGGCTTTGGCCTGGATCTCCGACAGCTTGAACTTCTTCATCAAGCCCGTCTTCGCTGTTTCGACGTCCTTCGACGCTTTGATAAGCTTGATGATCGCGTCGATGTTGTCGAGCGCAATGATGTATCCTTCGAGGATATGCGCACGCGCTTCGGCTGCATCGAGGTCGAATTTCGTCCGGCGGACGATGACTTCGTTGCGGTGTTCGACATATTTCTGGATCATCTCGCGAAGCGTGAGGACGCGCGGCCGTCCGTCAACCAACGCAAGCATGATCACACCGAACGTCGTCTGCATCTGCGTGTGCTTGTAGAGATTATTGAGGATGACCGCCGCGTTCGCATCGCGTTTTAATTCAACGACAACGCGCAATCCGTCGCGGTCCGACTCGTCGCGAATGTCGGAGATGTCTTCGAGCTTTTTCTCACGCATCAACTCGGCGATCTTTTCGATGAGGCTCGCTTTGTTGACCTGGTACGGAATTTCCGAAATGATGATGCTTTGACGATCGTTCTTTCCGGTTTCGATGTTCGCCTTCGCCCGAACGATAATTCTTCCGCGTCCGGTCGTGTACGCCTCTTTGACCCCGTCGTAGCCGTAGATAATCCCGCCCGTCGGAAAATCGGGGGCCTTGATGATCTTCATCAGCTTCGCGTTGTCGATCTCGGGGTCTTTAATGAATGCGATGCAGCCGTCGATCACTTCTCCGAGGTTGTGCGGCGGGATGTTGGTCGCCATGCCGACTGCGATGCCGCTTGCGCCGTTGACGAGGAGGTTCGGAATCTGTGCGGGAAGGACGGACGGTTCCTGGAGCGTGTCGTCGAAATTCGGCGTGAACTCGACCGTGTTCTTCTCCAGATCGCGCAGCATTTCTTCGGAGATGCGCGAGAGGCGCACTTCGGTATACCGCATCGCAGCGGGCGAATCGCCGTCGACCGAACCGAAATTTCCCTGCCCGTCGACGAGCATGTAGCGCATCGAAAAATCCTGCGCCATGCGGACGATCGTGTCGTAAACGGCCGAATCTCCGTGCGGATGGTATTTGCCGAGCACCTCTCCGACGACACGCGCGCTCTTTTTGTAGGATCGGTTTGCCGCAAGGCCAAGCTCGTTCATTCCATACAACACGCGACGGTGGACCGGCTTCAACCCATCCCGGACGTCCGGCAGCGCGCGAGCGACGATCACCGACATCGAATAATCGATGTACGAGCCGCGCATTTCATCTTCAATGTCGACTGGGACTATTTTTTCGTTCTGAGTTGCCATGGTAAAGAGATAAGTTTAAAGTTCAAAATGCAAAGGGCAAAGTTACAATGATAAATTCAAAATGAAAAACACAAGAGAAAGTCTAAGCTTGCCATCTTTTAACTTTTCCCTGTAACTTTGCCCTTTGCATTTTACATTTTGCATTTGCATCACACGTCCAGGTTCCGCACATACTTCGAATTCTTCTCGATGAATTCCCGCCGCGGCTCGACCTCGTCTCCCATGAGGATGGAAAAAGTTCTGTCGGCATCCGCTGCGTTCTCGATGCTCACTTGAAGCACCGTCCTTGTTTCCGGGTTCATCGTCGTCGACCAGAGTTGTTCCGGGTTCATCTCGCCCAACCCTTTGAACCGCGAGATGACCGAACCGTTCTTTGCAACGGCCCCTTCTTCGGCAACCTCGACGACTTCTTCGTCCTCTTCTTTCTCGCCGTTTTTCTTCTCGCTTTTTTCGCTTTTGAGACGCTTCAATATTTCATCCCGCTCATCGTCGTCGTATGCGTAAAATTCCTGCTTGCCTTTTTTAATTTTATAGAGCGGCGGCTGGGCGATGTAAACGTGCCCGAGATCGATCAACTGTTTCATGTACCGGAAGAAGAGCGTGAGGAGCAGCGTGCGGATATGCGAACCGTCGACGTCCGCGTCGCACATGAGGATGATCTTGCTGTAGCGGATCTTCGCCGGATCGAAATCGTCTCCGACGCCGGCGCCGATAGCCGTAAAGATGTTCCGGATCTCTTCGTTCTCGAGAATCTTGTGGAGTCTCGCTTTTTCGACGTTGAGGATCTTTCCCTTGAGGGGAAGGATCGCCTGGAACCGCCTGTCGCGTCCCTGTTTCGCGCTGCCACCCGCGGAATCTCCTTCGACAAGATACAGTTCGCAATGCTCGGGGTCGTTGATCGAACAATCGGCTAATTTTCCCGGCAGCCCGCCGCCGTCGAGCGCGTTCTTCCTGCGGGTAAGGTCTCTCGCTTTGCGCGCCGCTTCGCGGGCCTCCGCAGCGCGCAGGCTTTTCTCGATAATCCGTTTCGCGTCGCCGGGGTTCTCGTCGAGCCAGTTCGCAAGTTCCTGCCCGACAACCGATTCGACAATACTTTTGACTTCGCTGTTGCCCAGTTTTGTTTTTGTCTGTCCCTCGAATTGCGGCTCGGGGACCTTCACGCTGACGACCGCAGTAAGGCCTTCGCGGAAATCGTCGCCGGTTAACGTGATCTTATCTTCTTTGACAAGATTGTTCTTATAGCCGTAGGTGTTGAGCGTGCGCGTCAGAGCCGTGCGGAACCCGACGAGATGCGTGCCGCCCTCGTGGGTGTTGATGTTGTTGACGTACGAGAAAACGTTCTCCGTGTACTGGTCGTTATACTGGAACGATACTTCGACTTCGACCGCCCGGCCGTTCTCATCTTTATCCGATCCCTTTGCGTAGACCGGTTTCTTCATCACCGATGGACGCGTTGCGTCGATGTATTTTACGAATTCAACGATGCCTCCCTCGAAATGGAAGCGCTCGGTCTGTTCCTGTTTTGAGCGGAGGTCGGTGATCTCGAGCGACACTTCACGGTTGAGGAACGCCAACTCGCGCAAACGCTCTGCGAGCGTCTCAAACTTAAATACCCGGTTTTTGAAAATCGATCCGTCCGGCATGAACGTCGTCTTCGTGCCCGTTGCCCCTTTTTCCGCCTTGCCGATCACCTTCACCGGCTCAACGGGATCTCCCTTCTTGTATCTCTGAAAGAAAACCTTGCCATCGCGGCGCACTTCGACGTCGAGCCATTCGCTCAGAGCGTTGACGACCGAAACGCCGACGCCGTGCAGCCCTCCCGAAACCTTGTAGGTGTTCTTGTCGAATTTCCCTCCGGCGTGAAGGACGGTCATGACCACTTCGAGTGCCGAACGCCCTTCCTGCGCCTGGATATCGGTCGGAATTCCGCGGCCGTCGTCGATGACCATGACGCTGCCGTCCTTGTTGATCTTCACCTCGATATTCTTGCAGTATCCTGCCAGCGCCTCATCGATCGAATTGTCCACAACTTCATAGACGAGGTGATGAAGCCCGCGGGCGCTCACGTCTCCGATATACATCGCCGGACGCCGTCGAACAGCTTCGAGACCCTTCAGGACTGTGATGTCTGCCGCGGTATAGTCGCCGTTGGATTTTTTTGCTTTGGATTTGGTCGTTACTTCTGCCACGCTGGGTACCGTCCTATTGTTTATCGAAACCTGATGTCTTTGATCGAATCAGAATGTGTCGCCGTATGGATCTTCTCGAGAATTTCTTTTCTCCGAAACGTCAGCTCGGTGCGCCATGGTGCGGCGGAGACTTTCACGACAAGGACGTTGTTCTCGATCTTGTCGATGCTCGTCACCTGTGCGATCTGGCTTCCCACGATGGATGGCCAGACGTCGACGACGTCGTATTGCTTGATCCTTTTCTCGATGCCAAGCTGATGCACGAGTGCATCGATGACGGCGCCGAGCGATTGAGGGGAACTCTCTGTCATGCCGCCGCCTCGTGGCGGCGAAAAACGGCCGCGCCATTCATAATGGAAAATTTCCTCCGCGCGTCGTTCCAACGGATCGACTCGCGAAATACCTGCTCGTTCGTCGTCGTGATGAACGATTGGCCGAGTTCATCGATGAGAGAAAGAAGCCGACGGGCGCGCGTGTCGTCGAGCTCCGTGAAGACATCGTCGAGGAGAATGACCGGCGTCTCCGCGCACCGCTCTTTAAGATAAAAGTATTCGGCGATCTTCAAGGCGATCAAAAAGGTCTTGTGCTGTCCTTGCGATGCGTACGCCCGGAGCTGGAGATCGTTCAGCGAAAACACCACTTCGTCCCGATGCGGCCCGACGAGCGACGTTCCCATGCGCAATTCGTCGTCGCGCTTTTCCTCTACTTTTTGTTTGAAGCGATCTTTGATGTTGCCGACCGGCTCATCCACCCCGACAGAAATCTGCGGCATGTAGTCGACCGACGGCGCTTCCTTTTCCTGCGATAGCGAGGCGTGCGCGCGGAACACAAACGGAGCAAATTCCTTAAAGAACCGCGCCCGTTTCTGCATCACTTTCGAACCGTGGATGCTCAATGTCTCATCCCAGGGATCGAGCGCTGTCTTGTTAACGGCGCCGCGTTTCGCTTCCGACAGAATTTTATTCCTTTGACGGAGAGCGCGCCTGTATTCGAGCGTATCCTGAAGATACGCGGCGCTCGACTGCGCGATGACCAGATCCGTGAACCGTCTCCGGTCGGACGGCATGCCGAACGTAATGTTGTTGTTCTCCGGCGAAAGAATAACGATGGGGAATTGTCCGATCACCGAGGAATACGTCGCCGGCTCTTTGCCGTCGATGAACACTTTCTTCCGATTCGTCCCGGCATCATAGACGACGCGGACGTCGTGTTCGATGGCGACATCAGAAACCATCGCCCCATGAACTTCAAAAAACTCTTTTCCCTTCTGCAGAGCGGTGACGTCGGAGGTTGCGTAGAAACTTTTTGTGAGACACAGAAAGGAGAGGGCTTCCAACACGTTCGTCTTGCCGTGACCGTTGTCCCCTAACAACGCGTTCGTTGTGGACCCGAATTCCAACTCCGTGCAGCTGTGGTTACGGAACTGACGGAGCTGTGCGCGCACGATTCTCATACGGTGTGAGCTGCCGTCTTAATTGTTCAACCTCACTGGCATGACGAGCATAAGGACATCTTCCTTTTCCCGCTGTGGCCGCGGTGAGACAATTCCCGCACGCGTCGGAGAGCTGAACTTGAACACCGCTTCGTCGGACTCGCAATGGGTGAGGACGTCGACGACATAGCCGGAATTAAACCCGATCTCCATTTCGTCCGAAGAGTACTCGCACGGGATCGTTTCCCGCGCTTCGCTGCCGAAGTCGACGTCTTCCGCGGCAACGGTGAGCTCGTTCTTTTTCACCGACAAACGTATCTGGTGCGTCGTCGAGCTTGAATAGAGCGATACCCTTCGGACCGACGAAAGCAGCTGGTCTTTGCTTACGACGAGCGTTTTATCGTTGTCCTGCGGGATGACCGATTCATAGTTCGGATAATTCTCTTCGATAAGGCGCGAGATGAGCGTCGTCCCGTCGAATTGGAACATGATGTGGGAATCGTTCACGAAAATTTTACTTTTTCCATCCTCGGCAAGCTTCGAGACGAGCCCGAGAGCTTTCGAGGGTATGACGATATCTTTTTTGAACTTTGGCGATGAGAACGCCCGGTTGATCGTGCGGACAAGCCGGTGTCCGTCCGTGGCAACCGCCCGGATTTCGGAATCTTTGAGCTGAAACAGAACGCCCATCATCGCGGGGCGAAGCTCGTCCACGCTGACGGCAAACGACGTCCGTGCGATCAGCTGCCGGAGCATCTCTGCATCGATGGCGATCTCCGTTTCTCCTTTGAACTGTGGAACGGTCGGGAATTCTTCGCTCGACTCTCCCGTCAGCGAATATTCGCCGTTCTCAGTCACCATTTTGATCTTGTTGTTCTCCGTATCGATCGTGAAGACAACCGAGACGTCGGGAAGCGCGCGGATCGTGTCGGCGATCCTCTTTGCGGGAATTGCGATGACGCCGTCTTCCATCCCCTTCACGCTGAGCGCGACGGTCATCGAAATTTCCAGGTCTGTAGCGGTGATCTTAAGGACATTTTTTGAGATTTCGAAGAGAAGGTTTTCCAGGATGGGGAGCGTTGACCGCGTAGGAACCACGCCGATAGTTTTCGAGAGAGCTTTCTGAAGTTCGCTGCTGGTAACGGAAAATTTCATGGAGATCTCCTTGAAGGGCTGCTGCTGCGCCCGCGGCGGACATGCCTTTGGCGCATGGATTGTGAATTTCTATCTCAAAATATACCGAATTTCTTGACGAAATTCAAGGAAAGAACGCTGGCGGCAGTGACTCGGTTTCAAGGAGCATGATTATTCTTCTTTCTCTGAAGCCAGAGAAAGAAGCAAAGAGAGCTTTTCGGAATCGGAACGCAGGCGATGCTTCCTACCCGCACAAGCCGGGAGAAAACGGCTCACCCTTGCCTTCTGCACATGCCTGCCGTTTTCTCAACGCACGCATCGCCCTCCACCCCTCGAGGCCGCCGATTCCGATTGCTAGACAATGCCTGCGTCTTAAAACGTCGAAATCGTCAGGTGCGAGCGGAGGGAAGGATTGAATCCGTGTGTTACGATTTCGACAAGATTTCTCCCGCTTCAAAAACTAAATAGGCGGGATGCCGTAAAGCGGCATTTGGTTACTTTCTTTCTCGGAAAGAAAGTGACACGGACGCTGGCTTCTTATTTTTTCTTCAACCTGTTTTCAACAATCCACTCGGCGCTCTTTTCCGCTATCGCAAGGATCGTCATTTGCGGATTGACTCCGAGAGATGTCGGGATGACGCTTCCATCGATCACAAAGAGCCCCGGCACGTCGTGCGTTTCGCAGTGTGAGTTGACCACGGAGCGAAGTGGGTGTTCAGCCATACGGCATGTGCCAAGAGGATGCGCGCTGTATAACGCAATTTCGTTTTTCCCCCAGCGAGCAGTTGCAAGCGCGTTGTCGATCTCCTGCATTGAAGTGAACTCCGCTTTTTGCGCATGAAGTGTCATCACGCTTTTCGCTCCGGCAGCAAAATGTATCTCGGCCGCGACCTTGATCCCCTGTTTAAGATACTCAAGATCTTTTGCTCCCATGTCGTACGAAATTGCGGGGCGACCGTAATCGTTGAGTTCGACCATCCCCTCGGAATCGATCTCTTTCACTAAAACGATCGATGCGCCGATATGCGGATACTGCCTCATCATGCTCTTGTGATCGTTGCCGAAACCGGGAAGAGCGAGGCTGGCGAGGGTCGGGTATGCCGGCACCGCCTCTATCCAAAAGCCGCCGCCGTCGTTATTTTTGTTCAAGAATTCGTCGCACAGCGCCGATTGCGGTATGCCTCCGGCAGGGTACACGACTTTATCGTACACTCCTAATACAGCGGATGTGACATGAAATGTGAGATGGTACCCGACTTCATTGCTCGCGTTGGCAAGGTCGGAGCGAAGAAGGATCATCGGCGAATGAATGGCGCTTGCCGCCAAAACGACGACGGGGGCTTCGATGATAAAATTGGTCTTCGGTTTCTTTGTCGCCGGATCGATCACAGAGCCAAAGACTTGCTTAAGCTGGCCTGTAACGTCGATGGTGCTCGCCTGGAAGTTCGCAAAAACCGTCGCCCCCGCCTTTTCTGCATCGGGAATGTACGTCATATCGACCGAAAGCTTCGCATCGAACGGGCATCCTAATCCGCACGCTCCGGACTTCTTGCAATCCTTTGTGTTCCGTCCGGAGGGCCGCGCTTTGTAGCCCAGCTTCTTTGCGCCGTCGAGAATGATCCGATTGTTTGGGTTGTGGTTTTCTTCAGGCTCGATGTGAACGTTAAGATATTTCTCTATCCTGTCGAAATACGGCTCGAGGTCTTTCGACGAGAGTCCGCGCACATCGAAAATTTTTGCCCATTTGTCCAGGACAAAGTCCGGCGTACGGAGGGATGTGGTCCAGTTTACCGTGGAGCTCCCGCCGATGCATCTTCCTTGAAGCACCGTCACGGAAAGGTCGTCGGTCGCCTGCCCTGCTCTTCTTCGATAAAGATTCTGATACGCGGTCTGCTCCGTCATATCGAAATCGGCGCTCGTGAAATATCCTCCCTCCTCAAGAAGGATGACTTTCTTCCCAGCTTCTGCGAGCACCTTTGCGCTTGCACCGCCTCCGCATCCCGACCCAATAATGCACACATCTGCGCTTTCTCTGACCGGCTTCCTGATATCTTTTGCCTGGATGATCATTGTTTGGGTTTTAACGTTTTACGTTTTTACGTCTTACGTTTTACATTCTACGTTCTACGTGTGACGTTTTAAGTTCAAGGTTCTAAGCTCACTGTTTACTGCTTACTGCTTACTGTTCACTGTTTTGTTCTTTCCCACGGAAGAAACATTCCGTCGTATCCGATCTCTTTCCATGAGCGGCTGTCTGTATAAAAGAGACCGAGCGTAATGCGCTTCAGCGCCTGGAATGCAGAGCGGCGGAACGAAAAGATGCTCGTCATCCAGCTCTCGAGGTATGAATCCTGACTTTCGGCAGACATATTGACGAAGCTGGTGAACCGGAAATCGAAAATAAATGCGAACAGTGCGCCGTTGAAGATCGTCAGGAGCTCGTGAAATTGGTCCTGCGTCTCGACATCTGATGCGGCAAGCAAACGGTCGGCCTTGAGAGCGACGCCGACCTCGTCCGGGCCGGGGTTTCCTTCCAGCGAGTCGCCAACGATCCTTCTGGCGGCCATCTGAACGATAAGAAATTCCATAGGGGAAAAAAATAACAACTGCCCTTCGATCTCCGATGGAACGGCAGCGCTGGCGTAATCGAGTGGAATCAGCCGCGCCGCGGACAGGGCGACGACTCCAAAGACTGTCTCTTTAAGAAATTTCCTGCGGGATGGGAGGGTTTTCATGGTTGGATGTTTCGTCCTAAAAGATCAGACGAAGTTGGATCGCTCGGACGATAAACAGGTTTGCGATAACAAGATTGATCCCATGCGCTGTGTAGCAGAGGGGGCAATGCGTCTTCAATCGAACGATGAGGGCGTGGACGAGATACATTCCCAACCCGACCGAAAAGATCGATGCAATGAGAAACCATGTCTCGAATTTGTGAATCGGGACGAAAAGAATCGCCCCGTAATACAGCGTGCCGATTATGCTGTTCGGAACACGGAGCACTTTGGCTTCTGGGGTATCGAGAATTCTCATGCATGCCCCGCGTTCCATTCTACAGAACGATGGAATCCATCTGTTGTCCGCTTCGATAATGTGGTAATACACCAGGGAAAAATAGGCTGCGATTGCAAGGCCGCAAATCGCGCAGGAGGTTAACAGCAACTCGACCATGGCTCAAAGTATGAATCATTCGAGAGAGAGTCAACATGGATAAATCGGCACCAACGCCGGAGCCCGACCTGCGGCGGCCAATTTTTATTGCGCAATAGGAAGAGATTCATCATTCCGTCAGTCGTCATTAAACTTTGAGGCGCGAGTTTGTGTTCAAAAAGATAGACTTCATCTAAAAATAGACTTACATTTCATTCAATCAACATCACTCCGCACAAAGGCGTAAGGAAGGCAGTATGAGGAAGACAGTTGTTCTGTGGACGCTGGTGGGAATCATCGGCGGTCTGGGTTTGGGATTTTTCATCAATGATGATCTCTACCTCAGCATCAACAAGAACATGGATCTTTTCGGCCAGGTGTACAAAGAGGTCACGACAAGTTACGTCGACGAAATTGACCCTGAAAAATTCATGCACGCAGGAATCGACGGCATGCTCGAGACGCTCGACCCGTACACGGTGTTTTATGACGATAAAGAAGGGGAAGAGATCGACCTTATCACGCACGGGGAGTACGGAGGCGTCGGCATTTCCATCGGCATGAGAGACGGGTTCGTTACCGTCATCGCTCCGATGGAAGGATACTCCGCGCAGAAGCAGGGAATTCGCGCAGGAGACCGAATCGTCGAGATCGACGGAGAAAAAATTTTCAACATGAACCCGGATTCCGTGCGCAGCATGGTGCGGGGAGAACCGGGGACAGTCGTGAAAATGAAAATCGAGCGCGAAGGGGAAAAGCAGCCGCTCGAATTTGCGCTCGTCCGAGAACTTATTCAGGTGAACAACGTCTCGTATTCGGGGTTTCTCAACAACGGCATCGGTTACATTCGGCTTGATCGTTTTTCGCGCCGGGCCGGCGATGAAGTTCGGCAGGCCGTCAAAGAGCTCATGGCGGAGGGTGATGTGCGCGGCATCGTTCTCGACCTTCGAAACAACCCGGGCGGACTCCTTGAGGAAGCGGTCGATATCGTGAGCCTCTTCAACCCGAAAGGAAGCACGATCGTCACGACGCGCGGACGCAGAAGCGACGACGAAAAGGTGTATACTGTGAGCGACGACCCCCTCGCGGGAAACATTCCTCTCGCCGTTCTCGTCAATAAGAACAGCGCAAGCGCAAGCGAAATTGTCGCCGGGGCGATCCAGGACCTTGACCGCGGAATTATCGTCGGCACGCGATCCTTCGGCAAGGGGTTGGTGCAAACCGTGACACAGCTGGAGTACAACACATCGCTTAAAATAACGACCGCCCGTTACTATACGCCGAGCGGGCGAAGCATTCAGGAGATCGACTACATGCACAAGAATAAGGACGGGGTGTTTCTTGTGACGCCGGACAGTTTGAGGCACGAGTTCAAAACGGAACACGGACGGGAATTTCTCGACGCCGGCGGGATCGCACCCGATTCAACGGTGCCAGAGCCGGAACACAGCACGCTGTTCCTCGAGCTGATCCGCAAAGCGATGTTCTTCAACTACGCGACGCATTACGTTTCTCAACACGCCGTCGGGGACGAAAACTTCACGGTGACCGACAGCATGCTCAACGATTTCCGGAATTATCTTAAACAAGAGAAGTTCGAGTACAAGGACGACGCGGAGCAAAAGCTTTCCGACATGAAAGACGTTCTTGAAAAAGAAAAATTCAGCGGAAGCGTCATCTCGGAGTTGAACGAAATCGGGAGCCAGATCGAGAAGGAAAAGGCGAGTGCTTTTTCGCAGCATAAAGACGAGCTGCGCGAAGAGTTGCGGGAAGAAATTGTAGGCCGTTACGACGGAGAACGCGGCCGCATCAAGGCCTCTTTGGAACACGACGTTCAGGCACAAACGGCCGCTCGCTTGCTTGAGTCAAAGAGAACGTACGTCGCGTTGCTGGCTCCGCCGAAATAATCTCCATTGTAAATGTTGGATCGTGCTGGATTCAGTTGTGGGCGGCGCAACAAAATCGTCATTCCCACGTTATTGAGGTGAGACCGTTCTGACAACGCGCAATTCTGAAAGGAGCTTACCATGCAAAGACTTTATCGATCGCGGACGGATAAGAAGATCGCCGGCGTGTGCGGCGGCATAGCGGAAATGATGGATGTAGACCCTACAATCGTGCGGTTGGTCGTTGCAGTGCTGGCGCTTGCTACGGGGATAGTCCCATTTTTTGTAGGCTATATTCTTGCCTGGTGGATCGTCCCGATGCCGCCGATGGTACAGCAGAACTCCTAAATCTCCGGAGCGAAACCGTTCTCATTCGCTCCGGCTACCTCTCGTAGGCTCCGTGAAAATTGTTACGCCCTGATCTGGTTAATCACCGTATCGAGATATTTTTCCATCCTCCCTAAAAAAACCAGGTATGCCTTCATCCAATCGCCCGGCGTCACCGGTTTCCTTCCGATACAGTCGTTAAAGATCTGCTGCACGCTCTGCGCAAGCTTGTGTTTTCCCGTCTCGACGACCGATTCAATATCTGAATGATAATACGCGTAGAGCTGCTGAATATCGGCGGCGATCTTTGAGTCGACCTTTGCCTTTATTGCAAGAGGATGGCTCGTCTTATAGGCGTCGGATGCTTCGTAGATAAGCACGTTCCACATGTTCATGACGTTCTTGAAGTCGTTCTCATTCTCACAATCGAGTTCCCACAACACCGAGGAATACTTTTCGGTTTCAACGGTCGTTCGGTAAAGAGGGTACGACGAGAGGTATTGCGCAACAGTGTTGATCGCCTCGCGTTTCGCCAAAACTCTCAGGATCGACGCACGGACATCGTTCTTTAATTTGCGTTCTGCCAGCGCGATGGTCTGCTGCGAGGCCGGCTTCGATGCATCGACTCCGGACCCTTTCGCCTGGTCGAGTTTTGATTTATAGTCGGCCGATTGCTTTTCTTCCGCCGTTCCGAAAAGTATTCGCTTTCGCACGTCCGGAGGCGCATCATCGAACCTCCGCGCCGCGTTTAGAATATTCCCGACGCTTTCCGACTTGCTGCTGAGGATCTCCAGCAGCTTTGTGACGATACGGTCTTTGTACCGAGTTTGGAAATAGGAGAGATCTCCGATGGCGTAAAAATCTTCGCGCACCGTCGAGAGAAGCGTGTTGAGCGTATCCGCAACACGAACGCGACCGGATTTCTTTTCGTCGAGGATGCGCAGGGTGAAATCGAGTCCGGCAACTGTCGTATCGAAGATGATGGTGCGCTTGGCACACAACCGTATTGCTCCAAGGCTGGCGATCTCAACGTTGTTCATCTGATGGGATTTGAGAAGTTCGCGCAAGTATGTCGCCTGGCCGCTCGGCGGCACGACAACAAGGATCTCTTCTTGCGTCGTGCTGCCGTTGAGAAGAGCGTGCTTGATGCAGTCGACGACTTTTTTTCCGTTCACCTCGTTGTACGGAAGGATCTTTTTCTTCCCCAAATATTGTTCCGAAACTGCGCGGTGTTCTGAAGTATTGACAAAGTAGACTCGCCCTACGGTTCCTTGAGGAACCGGAGTTTGGTCTACTGCAGCCGCGAGACAGGACTCGAGCAGCGGCGGCGGAAGGGCCGGGTTTGCCAACTCGCTCGCCGAATCCGCCGGCAGAACATCGACGGTGAAACGCCGTTCTTCGCTTTCCTGTTGTTGGAAAAAAAGAAAATAATTTTTTTGCAGCCACGATTTTGCCGATTCCACCTGTGCAGCGGACCGCGGAGGTTGTTCCGTAATGTCCGCGAGAAGCATGCACTGTTCCTTTGCGTGAGAGGCGCACCAGAAGAATTCTGCGAGGTTAAGCGCATGCGCGTCGTCGATACAGACGACGTCGAAATCGCCAAATTTTTCCGCCCCGAATTTCAGCGCTTCGCGAACCGTCGAGGCCAGGCATCGCACGCCGCCAGGGGCGGGAGGCAAAGTCGCCTGCATCACGACCTCTGTCGAAGCAAGCTTCTCAACCGCCGCGCGCTCTTTCAACGGAATGGGAAGCTGTGATTCCTTTTTAAACTGTTCTTTCACGAGGTTCGCAACCTGCTGTCTGAGTCGCTCAACGAGAGCAAGTTTATTTTGCAGCTGCGTTTGAGCGTTGTCGATGTCTGCCTTATTAATTCGCTGCTTCATTCTTTCCAGCATCGAAGCGTTCTGAAGGCGCTGCACCTCCGCTTTCATCGCATCCGATTCTCCTGTGGCCTCTCCGATCTGCTGCTGTTTCTCCGCGAGCTTTTGCACCACCGCGTCGATGCGCTCGTATTCATGTTCAGCCGAAATCAGGGCTGCCAATTTTTTGAGACCTTCGTTGTTCGATGCGGTCTCGCCTCTTCTCATCCCGAATGAAGGGATATTGAGCCGGGGAAAAAGACAGCTTCCGGAATCGAACACCGCGATCGATTCTTCGGCTACGGCCGGGTTCATCGATACAACTTCATGCATGCAATCATAGAGTCCTCCCGAGGAAGGGGTCAGATACAGCACTCGTTTTCCTTCCTTCAACGAGCTAAAGATGAGCGAAGCCGCGACGCCCGTTTTACCTTGCTTCCGTTCTCCAACGATGATGGAGATCTTCCTCGCCATGGATTTCTTGACGGCATTGAGCTGCGACTCGGTAAACGTGGAAGGGAAGATCGGTTCTTTTGTAGTCGGTCGAGTGTTCGCCGAAAAATTGCGTTCGACGAGCGCATGAAGAAGGCCGCTTTCGCCGATGGCATCCCATCGCTGTAGAAGGATGTCGGCCGCTTCCGACGGGTTCCACTCGCACATCAGTTCCGGAATGGATTCTCCCATGTCGAGCGGCAAAAGAAAAAAAGCGAACTGATGGTGGACATCTGCGATGACGGCCGGGAACGAAAACCTGGTGTTCACTCCGATCGTGCAACGCACGGAAAAAGAGGGTTCGACAAGAATGCTTTCAGGAATTTCAAAGCGGTATACCGTGCCAGCGTCGGTCGTAGCGACCCGCATTCCGCTCGTGAGGATCGCTTTTTTGGGAAAGACATCCCGCGCCTTGATTTCCTCTGCCAGGGCTTGCTTGATCTGCGCTTTAATGTTGTCGATGGATTCCACGGGTGGTTTTTTGGTAATGTCGTGCGTTTGACTGATGCGTTGTAGGTGTTACGTTGGACGTTCTAAGTTTTAAGTTATAAGTTGTACGTTTTACGTTATACGTAAAAGCTTACGGCTAATAACTTATAACGTAAAACGTACAACTTATAACCTATCACCCCGCCCGAAACCACTCACACCCCGATCTTCTCGCGCACAAGCTTTTCGACATACTGAAAATCTTTCTCGTTATGCACAAAGTCGAGGCCGTCGCTCTCGATGACAAGCAACGGGCCAAGCTTGTAACTGCTGATCCACGATTCATAATGATGGTTTAGCTGTTCGAGGTATTCGCGCTTGATGCTTTGCTCGTATGTTCTCCCTCTTTTGGAAATTTGCTTTTTAAGCGTATCGACCGACGCACGGAGATAGATCATCAGGTCGGGCGGTTGTAAATATTCCATCATCACGTGATACAGGGCGACGTAGTTGGTGTAGTCGCGGTCGTCCATGTTGCCGATCTCGTGAAGGTTGCGCGCGAATATTTCCGCATCTTCATAGATCGAGCGGTCCTGAATGACGGGATCCGGCGATTCGACGATCTGCTTGTGATTGATAAAGCGATGAGAAAGAAAATAGATCTGAAGATGGAACGACCATCTCTTCATGTCGCCGTAGAAGTCTGCGAGATACGGATTGTCTTCCACAGATTCAAAGTAGGGTTTCCAGCCAAAATGTTTGCCGAGCAACGTGGTGAGCGACGATTTCCCCGAACCGATATTGCCCGCTACTGCGATGAATGTTTTCTTTTGATGTGTAGGCATGTGAGAGCTCCGGAATGATTCCTTGAGATGAGGTGCGCCGTCCGAGAGGATACGAAGAATAGATGCCAAATTCACTATGGATGTAGCGAGAGGCAGCGCCACAGTGTGGATGCCCGCCAAAAGCATACGGGCATGACGAGCGTTGGGTTACGTCATTCCCTCAACGAAGTCGTAGACCGAAAGTTTTTATCTGGAATCCTCAAGACGAAAAAACAAACTATTCAAAGTGTAGCGTTGGCTAGCGAGAAAGCCGCTTCAGGCGGATACAATTTGCCCCGTTTCCATCTCAACAAACAGCGGTTCATATTCTAGCTGAACGCCCTATCGTTCTATGTGTTGAAGTTCGGTCGTCGCTATATCGATCAAAGCGGCTTCATTTTCTATGACCTGAGCAACTTTTGCGATCTCCTCGCCTGCGAGCTTCCACTGCTTTTCTTCTATTGCCTCGCGGACTGCGGGGATCGTTTTCACTCCGTATCCCGTGTAGAGGCCCGGCGCGTAGATCTGGTGCTTGAACCACGGCCGATTGGGAAGACCCGCCGCAGAAAGAAGCCTTCGTTCGCTCTCGATGAGGGTTTCGTTCACGGGTTCAAGAGCGATAGAGACGTTCTCTTTTACTGCCGCTGCCGCTTTATCATAACGAGCGGCGCACCGTGACAGCGAGTCGGTAGCATTCTGCAGCGGAGCGAAATTGAGGAACGGCGGAACCTCTTCTATTGAAGGAGGGACATATCTCTTTTTCGGGTCGGCTGTCGCTGAAAAAACTCCTTCGTCAATTTCCGTATTTCGCTCACGCACGTTATCCTGCTGCGTTTTAACGAGCTTTTGAAGTTCGTCGACGTACTTCTTGATCACGTCGGAAAGATTGGAATACGCGAAGGGGAGAAGCGGAGAATCAGCTAAGCGCATCATCGCCGTGCCGACTGTTTGCGCAAGAGCGCGTCCATAGGAAAAGTCGGTATCAGAAAAATGAGTGTACCAATAGAAATCATCGTAGATCGAATGGTAAATGCCGTTGCCGTCTTCTCCTCCGTAACCGATGTTGAGCGACGCGATGCCGGCATGGTCGACAAACGCCGTGTAATCCGAGCCCGAACCGGGAGCTCCGATCGATAGGTCGGAACGCTGCCTGATCTCGCGACGCTCCTCCGCAGAAGACGCGTTGGCAATGTCCGACAGTTGCGACCGTTTCCATACAGAAATATTTTTCTCCGGATCGACGATATCCTTTGCAACATCGCTGATGAATTTCTCGAGCGAGTGCGACCCTTCGACATACAGATACCCTCTGTCGTTTCCGTCGGAATTGATATAGGAGACTGCTTTTTTATTCAGTTCGTCTGCGTGCTCCTCGACCCATTCCGTCGAACCGATCAAACCTTCTTCCTCGCCGTCCCACGCGCAATACACGATCGTCCGTTTCGGCTTCCATCCTTGGCGGAGAAGTTCGCCGAACGATCGCGCTTCTTCCAGCAGTACGGATTGCCCCGAGATCGGGTCTTCCGCCCCGTTCACCCACGCGTCGAAGTGATTTCCGCGGATGACCCATTGATCCGGATATTGCGATCCCCGGATCGTCGCGATGACGTCGTAAATTTTTTTTCTATCCCAGTTGAACAACGCTTTCAGATGAACTTTTGCGGCTCCCGGTCCGATGTGGTACGTGATCGGCAAAGTTCCGCTCCACTCGCGGGGCGCGACCGGCCCGTTGAGCGCTGCGAGAAGCGGTTGCGCATCTGCGTACGATAAAGGGAGAACGGGAATTTTCGTAAAGACCTGAACATCTTTAAGAGCGAGCCGCTTCGCATCCGGCGTCGCGCCGACTCCGGGAGTTAATGGGTCGCCCGGATACACCGGCATGTCCATGACGCTTCCCCGCTGAACGCCGTCGGGCGGACGAAACGCTCCGTTCGGAAAAACATCTCCGGCCGTATAACCGTCGCCGCTCGGGTCCGAATAAATAAGACAGCCGACCGCTCCGTGTTCTGCGGCGACCTTCGGTTTGATTCCCCTCCATGAAGCGCCGTACCGCGCAATGACGATGCATCCCTTAACGGAAATTCCCATCCGCTCGAGCTTTTCATAGTCGGAGGGAATGCCGTAGTTTACATATACAAGCGGCGCTGTGACGTCGCCATCGGCCGAATACGCGTTATAGGTCGGCAGCTGTTCGCTTTGCTGGCTTGAAGTCGGATCGCCGGGCAACGCGGGCTCGCGCAGTTTTGCGACAAACCGTGTCGGGGCGATAAGTTCGACGGCCCGTTCTTTCGGCGTGGGAAAAAGGACATCGAACGTCTCGATGTGGGCGTCGAACCCCCATTCTTTGAACCGTGAAAGTATCCACTCCGCGTTATCCTTATCGTACGGCGAGCCGAGGTGGTGCGGATGCGCCGAAAGCCTTTTCATGTTCTCGCGGATGTTCTCCGGCTGAGGCGTAGACCTGAATTTTTCCTCCCAGCTCCGTTCGGTCTGAGAAAAAACCGTGACGGCGGCAAAAAGAGAAAAAATAAAAGCGGCAGACATACGTTTCATTCCATCCTCCAAAAAACGAACTTATTTCAACTGCAACGAACGTGACTTTTTGGGGTAGCGGCCCATTTTCAAATATTCTTTGTGTCTTGGCGTCTTAGTGGCAAATCACTATGCGAATCTCATGGGCTCAAATTTTGAAAATTCACATTGAGTCACTACTATTTTTGCGCGATGCCGACAATGAATATCTTGCTTCTTGCCCTAACTTTCAAGCTATGCGCAAATAAAAAGGCGAGACCGTCAATGGCTCGCCTTTTGTATTGCACTCTCTTGCCGTTTATCTCTTAATTTCTTTTCGACTACGAAAATTGCCCGTTTACACAATGCGCTCACGCGCCGAGCTTCACAACGACGATCGTTGCATCGTCCTTAAATTCTTTTTTGATGGTGAAGGCGCGCACCGACGCAAGGATCGAGTTGCTGAGAGTTTGCGCAGACGGTCTTTCGGTATCGCTGAGGAGCTCTCTTAATCGGTCGATGCCGAATTGCTCTCCTTTATCGTTCATCGCCTCAGTTATGCCGTCTGTGTAAAGCACGAGGATGTCGCCATGTTCCAGTTGTATTTTTTCCTCGGTGTATTTGGTCGACGCCTGGGCTGCCAGTGCAAGGTTCGGCGTGCGGACTTCTTTGATGCCACTGTCGGATTTTTTGATGTGAAAAATTGGGGGATGACCGGCCGTTGTAATGCGCGCGGACATTGTCCGTTTGTCGAGAAGCACGTATGCAAACGAGACAAACGTCTTTTTGTCGGCGACCTGGTACATTGCGTTGTTGAGATTGAAGAGCAGTTCGGGTGGAGATGAGGTATGATGGAGCTCCGTCCGCAGTGCGCTTTTTGTCATCGCAGAAAGAATACCCGCGCCCACCCCATGGCCGGACACGTCGGCAATAGCGATGGCAACTTCGTTTTCAGAAACAGCGACCATGTCATAATAGTCGCCGCCAACCTCGGTCGCCGGAACGGTGATACCCGCCGCCTCGCACCAAGTGGTCTTATACTCGCCGGGAGGCTGGAGCGATTTCTGAATCGTTCGTGCAACGGCAACTTCCGTCTCGAGACGGGCGCGTTTCTGTATCTCCTCTCCGACAACGACGACGAAAAGGCCGTAGCCGGTCGACAGAAGAACGATGGCGATGACACCGAACAAAGGACGGCGGACCTCGATGCGGTCGAGTTCCTGCTGTGTGAACGTGAACAAGTGGTTTGCCGTCACGATCCTCGCCTCTTCAACCCGTCCGAAAAGAAGCTGCTCAACCTGGTCGGATGCGACGATGGCGCCGATGATGAGAATGAGGGAGACGGCAAGTATCGCCGGCTTTCTGATAAACAGAATTATGCACGCCGAAAATGCCCCGCACAGAACCGTGAGATAGACGAGCATGAACCATGATCCGGGCAGGATAGCAGTGTTCATGAGCATCGTCAGCGGTCCAATGGTGCCGAACAAAAAGAAAACCGCCAAGGCAAGACGGCGAAGATCTTTTTTCTCCATGGCCTTCCACATATTCACGGAAGAAGTTTTTTGAGGCATGGGTTTATCCGTTCATAGATTTGTCAATCCCTTTTACGGAAAAAGTATTGCGGCTATGCGGGAATATAGTCGAATAGAGTACGAATCGCAAATTATTAGCGACCGGTGATTCACGCGATTTTGAGTCATTGTTTTTTCATTATAAAAAAGCCCAATTTTGTATTGATTCCATTGCTTCTTTCTATTTTCATGATCTTATAAAGAGCGGAGCAATGCTTGCGACAGGATGGCGGCCTGAAATTCATTTTGATGAAATATGGCCGCGTCTTTTATACTCGTCGTACAATAAAAAGAATCCCGTCAAAAATTGACGGGATTCTTTTTGCTTTTTCTTGTGATGTTTAGTCGGCGAGGATGTTCTTTACTCCGCGACCTCAACCTTTTTCTTCGATGCCCTGTTGCGTTCGTTGGCGCCAAGGATCTTTTTTCGCAGGCGGACAGATTTCGGCGTGACTTCGACATATTCGTCGTCGCCGATCCATTCGATCGCCTGCTCGAGCGTCAGCAGATGCGGAGGTTCAAGGCGAACGGCTTCATCCGAACCGGACGCGCGCATATTGGAGAGTTGTTTCGATTTGCACACGTTGACGGTCATGTCGTGTTCGCGAGAATTTTCGCCGACGATCATCCCCGGATAGACGCGAGTGCCCGGCTCGATAAAAAATGTCGAGCGCTCCTGCAGTTTCCACATCCCATACGCCACCGCGTCTCCCGATTCCATGGCGATGAGGGCTCCCTTCGTCCGGTGGTCGAGGTCGCCTTTGAACGGTTCGTAGCCGTGAAAATTATGGTGGAGAATTCCCGTTCCCTTCGTCTGCGTCATGAACTCGTTGCGGAAACCGATAAGTCCACGCGATGGGACAAAAAATTCGAGCCGCGTATTGCCGTTCGACGCGATCATATTTTTCATTTCGCCCTTGCGCCGTCCGAGGTTCTCGATGACCGTCCCGACAAACTCGTCCGGCACGTCGATAATCACGTGTTCCATCGGTTCGCAGAGCACGTCCGCGATCTTTTTATAGATCACTTCCGGCCGAGAGACCTGCAGCTCGAACCCTTCGCGTCGCATATTCTCGATCAAGATCGAGAGGTGCAGTTCGCCGCGGCCGCTCACGCGAAAAATATCTGGGGAATCTGTGAGCTCGACGCGAAGGCTGACGTTCGAACGAAGTTCCCGCGCTAACCGCTCGCCGAGGTTTCGTGTCGTCACGTACTTTCCTTCCTGTCCGGCAAACGGAGAGTTGTTTACGACAAAGTTCATGGAGATCGTGGGTTCTTCGATGGCGACGAAGGGCATCGGCCTCGGGTCTGCCGCGTCGGCGATCGTTTCGCCGATATCGACGTCTTCCATTCCCGCAAGTGCAATGATATCGCCGACGGATGCCTGCTGCGTTTCGACCCGCTTCAACCCCTCGAAGGTATACATTTTCGTCACGCGGGCGTCTTCAACCGAACCGTCCCGATGGATGATCTTCATCGGCGATCCGAAGCTGATTGTTCCGCGGGAAATCTTTCCTATCCCCAACCTTCCTAGGTAATCGTTGTAGTCGATCGTCGTCACGAGCATCTGAAACGGTTCGTCGGCGTTTCCTTCGGGAGCCGGGACTTTGCTGATGATCGCCTCGAAGAGCGGCTCGAGATTTTCGCTCTCCTGGTCGAGCTCTCTTTTCGCGATCCCTTGTTTGGAAATCGCGTAGATTGTTGGGAAGTCGAGCTGCTTGTCCGTTGCACCGAGGGAGAGAAAAAGCTCGAACACCTCGTCGAGCACTTCGTGCGGACGAGCGTCTTTGCGGTCGATCTTGTTGATCACAACGATCGGCTGCAGGTGGAGGTCGAGCGATTTCTTCAGGACGAATTTTGTGCCGGGGAGCGGGCCTTCGGCCGCATCGACGAGCAAGAGGACGCCGTCAACCATCTTGAGCGTACGCTCGACTTCGCCGCTGAAGTCGGAGTGCCCCGGAGTGTCGACGATATTGATCTTGATTTTTGTCTTGGACTTTTTCGGCTGGTAGAACACCGACGTATTCTTCGCGAGGATCGTAATGCCCCGCTCCTTCTCAAGGTCGTTCGAATCCATCACCCGCGTTTCAACGACCTGATTCTCACGGAATGTCCCGGTTTGCCGGAGCAGCTGGTCGACAAGTGTAGTTTTTCCATGGTCGACGTGGGCGATGATTGCAATGTTGCGTATGTCTTCTCTTCGGATCACGTAAATGGCACCATTCAAAAAATCGTAGGGGCGACATCGTGTCGCCCCAATCGGTTGCGAATCTTCTAACGTATGCGGTAATATACAAAAATTTGACCAGAATACAAAAGAGATAAACTGACTGAACCGTTCACTTAAGTGAACGGTTCAGTCGTCACTCCATCAGTTATTCGGCGCACCGTCGAGAATCCATTGTCGAATCGCGTTGATTTCATTCGGCGTCAACCGATCTTTCCCTTTCGGCATAATCTCTCCCTGGCTGGAATCGGGCCCGACGATCTTTATATAAAGCAAACTCGAGTCCGGGCTCCCCGGTTTTACTCTGAGAAATGGGGGAGAATTTTTTTTGTCGACGGTGCTCGCCACGCCGACGAGTTGGCGGTACGAATCCCCACTGAGCAGGCTCAGGTCTCCTTTTTTGCCGCTGCCGTGACACGACGATGCCGAGCAACTTTCGTGAAACACTTCCTGTTGAATGGAGGATAATTTCGGTTCAACGATCCTGTTGCGGTCCGGTCCGCACGACATGACGGCTGCGCTCATCGCTATAATAGAGACGAAAGCAAATATTTTCATCAAACTAAATGGCGGGAAAGTTTGTCTAATACATTCGTGACGCCACAAAGTAGAGAGTTCCCCTAAGAATTTCAAGACGCGCTAACAAGACGGTGTCTGACGGAGTACGGGTTGCTTCCAAAGCACGTTCTGCGTATTTTCATGGGGCTTTGTTCAAAACGATCCAGCATAGGAAGACTTTTTGATGAAAAAGTACCGCTCGCTTATTACCATTGCCTCAATTGTGCTGTTACTCGGAGCCGTTGCCGCTCTTAGAATCCTTACGAGCAAAACGGCCGTCGATACACGGCGCCAAAACATTCCGGTGGTAAAGACTGAACTCCCGCTGCGTCAAACCGTTCTCTATAAATTGGAATTCACCGGCGACATCATCGCCATCCAACAAGCGAACATCTATTCCAAAGTGAGCGGCAATCTCGAACACATTTACGCCGACATGGGGGCCACGGTGAAGCGCAACCAATTGCTCGCCGTCATCGACTCCACAGAACTGTACCAGCAAGTTCAGCAAACATCGGCGACATACTATAACGCGCGCATCAATTATACGCGGAATAAAAAACTGTACGACCAGAACCTCATTGCGAAGCAAGACCTCGACAATGCGGACGCGCAGATGAAGGTCGCGCAGGCAAATTTTGAAACTGCAAAGACGCAGTTGAGTTATGCCCGCATCATCGCGCCGTTTCCTGGCATCGTCACGAAAAGATTCCTCGACCCGGGCGCCCTTGTCGCCACGACAAATGCAACGCTGTTTACACTCATGGACATCGACAGCGTGAAAGTGATCGTCAATGTGCTCGAAAAAGACGTCCCGGAAATTTCGAAGGGAAAAGAGGCGACGATCGCAGTCGACGCGTTCCCGGGCAAACAGTACACGGGATCGATCTCGCGTATGAGCGAAGCGGTGGACCTGTCGACGCGCACAATGGCGATTGAAATCGACATCCCGAATAAAGACCACAACCTGAAGCCGGGAATGTACGCCACCGTCACGCTGGCGATCACCGAGCATCCGAACGCGATCACGCTCCCGACGCAAGCCATCCTCCATGACGACAACGGAACGTTTGTCTATCTTCTGGCAAACAACGCCGCCAAAAGGGCTCCCGTTCAACTCGGGATCGAGCAGAACAACCGCACCGAAATTCTTGCCGGGTTGACGGGAAGCGAAGATGTTATCACAACCGGACAGCAGCTTGCCCATGACGGAGGGCCTGTCATCCTCCAGCGATAGTCGGGAGGTCTTCCGGGATCTTCATAAAAGGCCTCACCGCCTCTTTTTATAGTATCGAAGGTTTTCACAATCTAAACTCTCTCATATGTGGCTGACCCGTCTCGCGCTCCGTTATCCCATTTCGACATTCCTTTTCGCGCTCACCATTGTTGTCCTGGGGTTCGTATCACTGGAACAACTTCCGATCGACTTGCTTCCGAACATCAGCATCCCCGTCGTGAGTATTATCACCTACTATTCGGGCGCGGGGCCATTGGACATGGAGCAGTCCGTCACAACGGCGATTGAGCGCGGCGTCAGCTCGGTGAACGACGTGGATTACGTGCAATCGGCAACGCGCGAAGGCGTCTCTCAGGTGCGCGTCAACTTCAATTGGGATGCGAACACCGATGTAGGCCTTGTCGATATTGTGCAGAGAATCAACCGCGTCCTGACGCAGCTTCCGACCGGCGTTTCACAGCCGATTGCACTCCGGTTCGACATTACAAATTTGCCTGTTTGCAACATCGTCGTGTTCGGGGACGTCGACGAACGCGACCTGTACGACCTTGCATATAACATCATCGAGCCGCAGATCGAACACATCGAGGGCGTCGCGTCGGCGCAGGTACTCGGCGGACGTATCCGGGAAATTCACGTGACGCTCGACCGCAACCGTCTGCAGGCGCTCCAGCTTCCCGTCCAGGATGTGCTCAACGCCGTCGCGAACGCAAACCTGATCATTCCGTCGGGAGATTTAAAAACGGGACAGTTCGACTATTCTCTGAAGACGGAAAGCCAGTTCAACGTCATCAAGCCGATGGAAGACATCGTCGTGAAAACCATCGGCGGCGTGCCGATCCGGATACGCGACATCGGCAAAGTAGAGGACAGCTATCAGGAAGAAACCGAGATCATCCGTATCAACGGCAAGCCGGGGCTTACTCTTCGCGTGCAAAAACTTGCGAGCGCCAATACGGTTGAGGTCGTCGACAACGTCGTCAAGGCGATGCCTCATCTCACGGGCATCCCGAACAACGTTCATATGTCGATCTCGTTCGACCAATCGGTCTACATTCGCCAGACGATCGCCGGATTGCAGCAAGAAGCGCTGCTCGGCGCTCTCCTTGCGATGATCGTCATTATGTTGTTCCTGAGAAACATTCGTGGAACCTTGATCATCATTGTCGCTATCCCTCTTTCGATCCTCATCACCTTCATCATGTTTCGTTTCGGGAATATTACCCTTAACATCATGACCTTCGGAGGACTGGCGCTTGCGGTCGGACGACTGGTGGACGACTCCATCGTTGAACTCGAGGCGATATCGCGTCATTACAATGAGCGAAAAGAGGGACAATCAAAAATACAGGCGACGCTTGCAGCGGCGAGTGAAGTAGCTTCGCCGATATTTGTCTCTACCCTCACGACAGTCATCGTGTTTCTACCGATCGTTTTTCTCAGCGGCGTGGCAAAGCTCATGTTCATCCCCCTCACGATCACGATCGCCGTAGCGTTGTTCGGGTCGTTCTTCGTTTCGCGAACTGTGACCCCGTTGATGTGTTTGAATTATCTGCCGCCGGAGAAACTGCTCGACCGTTCCTCGTCGAAGTTCTCCGACCGTGTCCGCGTGAAAGCGCACGATGCGCTCGAGGTCGTCGACGATTGGTACGAAAAACGCCTTCGATGGGCGCTCGCCAACCGGCGATGGATCATCATCGGGATTATCGTCGTGTCGGTCCTTTCCGTCGGCCTCATCAAGTTCATCGGAACAGAATTCTTTCCCGACCAGGACGAGGGTCAATTCACCTTATCGATCAAGCTTCCTGTAGGAACGCGCGCGGAAGAAACGAACGCGGTTGCACAGAAGTTTGAAAAGATCCTTCAGACGAATATTCCGGAAATACAGGCGATGATCACGGACGTCGGCGTTCCTTCCGCACGGAGCGGAAATTTCTTCGGTCGAAATTCCGGAAGCCATGCCGCCAATATTCAGGTGGCGCTCGTGCCGATCGACCAGCGCAAACGATCCGTCTTCGAGATCATCAAGGCGTTGCGGCCAAAGTTGTTATCCATTCCCGGTACGACGGTGTTCATTACGCCGGGCGGTTTCTTAAGATTCCTTCTTAACTTCGGCTCCAATGCGCCGATCGACGTTGAGATCCGCGGCTTCGACCTCGACACAGGCACGAACCTCTCGAAAGAAATTGCAAATATCGTCCGCTCGACGCCGGGCGCGACGGACGTTCAGGTATCGCGCGAAGACAACCTGCCGGAGTTGCGCGTGAAGATAGACCGGGATAAAGCTGGCGCGCTCGGGATCAATGTCGCGCAGATCTCGAACACGATCAATACGTGTATCAACGGTTCCGTCGCGTCGCTCTACACCGACCCTGTTTCGGGAAACGTCTACAACATCCTTGTGCGGCTCAGCGAAGATTACCGTTCCGATATCGACGACTTGAAGAACATCGTCGTCACGACGGCCGATGGAAGTCAGGTGCTGCTCGGTAATATCGCGACGATCGTCAAGACCGCTTCGCCGGTTGAGATCGACAGGAAGTACCAGCAACGGCTCATCGACGTTACGGCGAACGTCACGGGGCGCGACCTCGGCAGCGTCGCTAACGATATCAACGCCGGCGTCGCTAAACTCACGATCCCTCCCGGTTTCGAAGTGAAGCAAAGCGGCAACGTCGAACAACAGAAGAAAACATTCACCGACCTTGCAATGGCGTTTGCGCTCGCGATCCTGCTCGTCTATGTCGTGATGGCGTCCCAATTTCAATCGCTCATCGACCCGTTTATCATCATGTTCACCGTTCCGCTCGGGATTGTTGGGGTCCTGTGGATGCTCTTCCTGACGAACACGACGCTTTCCGTTACGTCCTTCCAGGGAATCATCGTCATGGTCGGTATCGTCGTGAGCAACGGCATTCTTCTTGTCGACTATACCAATCATCTCCGGATGAGCGGCGTTCCACTTGAAGAGGCCGTCATCCGCGGGGGCCGCACACGGTTGAAGCCGATTCTTATGACATCTCTTGCGACCGTCCTCGGATTAATTCCGATGGCGATCGGCCTTGGCGGAGAGTCGACGCAGGCGCCTCTTGCTATTGCGGTCATCGGCGGTCTCACTGTCTCCACAACGCTGACTCTTTTCTTTGTCCCGACATTGTATATCGTGTTCGAAGAGCGTTTCAAGCGCGAACTAAAACGAGACGAGGAGGGAGCGAAAGTTTGAAAAGATTTTACCCCTCCGTCATAGCGTTGATTCTTCTGTTCACTTTTCCTTTGTGTGCGCAACAAGCCGCCCCATTTCCTGCTCATCTGACGATCGATCAGGCGGTGACCCTTGGCCTTACGTATCATCCCATGCTTCGAGGCGCCGAAGCTTCAAGCCAGGCTGCATCAGCGGGAGTCACGTTGGCTCAGTCGACATATTTTCCAGCGCTGAGCGTATCGGCGGCGGGCACACGCACCGGCGGCGCCGCCCCGATCAACCCTTCGTTTCCGATCCGGATCCTGACCTATAATAATTATGTCACGGCTCTCACGCTCCAGCAAACGCTGTACGATTTCGGAAAAACGAGCGGCCACGTGTCGGCAAATAAAGAATTGCTCGCGGCTTCCAATGCGGATTTCCAGACTGCAAAAGACAACGTCATCATGAACGTGCAGCTAGCGTATATCTCGTATGTGCAGGCGATACGTCTCGTGAAGGTCGATGAAGAAGCCGTTGCGCAGTCGGAAGCCCACTTAAAACAAGCGAAGGCGTTTTACGCCGTGGGCACGCGGCCGCAATACGATGTGACAACAGCGGAGGTCAACCTCGCGAATGCCAACGTCGCTCTCATTCAGGGCCGCAATCAAATTCGTGTCGGAAGGCTTCAGCTCGAGAATGCGATCGGACTTCACTCGACGACAAATTATACCGTAAGCGATTCGTTCGATATCGAGCCGTTCACGATGTCGCTCGATTCGGCAAAGATGGTCGCGAAAGAGTTCCGCGCCGAGCTTCTTTCGTCGCAGGCGCGATATGAGTCTATGCTTTCGTTGGTATCCGCCGCGGAGGGGCAGCACCTTCCGACGCTATCTCTTAATGGAAGCTGGACGTGGAGCAGTTTCGATTTCCCTCTTCAGAGCAAATGGCTTGCCGGAGTCACGTTGAGCATGCCGTTGTTCCAGGGGTTTGCCATCTCCTCTCAAGTCGAGCAGGCAGAAGCAAACGCCGATATCGAAAAAGCCTCTCTCGACGAGCTTGATGAGGAAGTGATGCTCGAAGTAGAACAGAACTATCTGTCCTTAAAAGAGGCCCGGGAAAGGATCGACGCGTCGACAAAGCTCGTGACGCAAGCGAAGGAAAATCTTAAACTTGCAGAAGGGCGATACAACTCCGGAGTCGGCTCACAGATCGAGATCACCGACGCTCAGGTCACGCTATCGAACGCCGAGATCACCTACATCCAGGCGTTGGCAGATTACAATTCCTCGTTCATCCGTCTGCGGCAGGCCATGGGGATCATCGGGAAATAATGATTGCCTGGATCTGCGCAGATTGAAATCAGATTCAGACGTCGAAATTTTAAAAAGCTGCTTAAATAATTCCGTCTTTCTCGCTTTCTGATTTGCTTCCACGTTTGACTTTCACTACTTTTCGCCCACCCGGATAGACAACGCCTTCACTATGAATCGACGCCTCCTTTTATTTGCCTTTTTCTGCTCCATCGTTTCGCAACATCTCCTTTCACAATCGTTCGATTCATCATCCGCTGCAAATCTTTCGGCCCGACAAGCGCGACATTCGGAAGAATGGGTCCGACACGGCATCATTTATGAAATTTTCCCGCGATCATTCTCCGCACAGGGAAATTTCGCAGGCATCGAGAACCGACTCGCCGAGTTACAAAAGCTCGGCGTGACGATCCTTTGGCTTATGCCGATCCATCCTGTCGGTATGCTTCATCGAAAAGGAACGCTCGGCAGCCCATACTCCGTGCGGGACTATTATGCCGTCAACCCGGATTACGGCACGCTCGACGATTTTAAGCGGCTGGTCGATCATGCGCATGCGATGGGATTTCACCTCATCATCGACCTTGTCGCAAACCATACCTCTTGGGACAGCAAGCTCATCGGGGAACATCCGGAATGGTTTACAAAAGACAGCGCCGGGCAGATCGTCTCGCCGAACCCGGATTGGACTGATGTTGCGGACCTCGATTATTCACGCATCGGTTTGAGACGATACATGATCGAGATGATGAAATACTGGGTCCGCGACGTCGGCGTCGATGGATTTCGCTGCGACGTCGCCGAAATGGTGCCGCTCGATTTTTGGGACGAAGCACGGGCTGCGGTCGACAGCATAAAGCCGGTCATGATGCTGGCGGAGGGCGCGCTCCCTTCAGAGCACCTTCACGCGTTCGACCTGACGTACAGCTGGAATGTCTACCACGATCTCGACCCGCTCATCCATCAAAAAAAATTTCCGCAGAGCCTCGACAATGAATTGAAACAAGAACGGTCCGCTTTTCCTAACGAATCTCTTTTTATGCGCTTCAGTTCCAACCATGATGAAAATGCGTGGGATGCGCCGGACGTCATAAAATTTGGCGAGCGTGGAGCGATGCTCGCCGCCGTTCTGGTCAATACGCTGCCCGGCGTCCCCCTGCTTTATAATGGACAAGAGGTCGGGAACGCAAAAAAACTCCGGCTCTTTGAAAAAGATACTATCGATTGGGCTCAAGGGGATGAATTCCTCAAACTCTATTCGTTATTGTTCGCTCTTCGGAAAGATCACTCTGCGTTGATCGATGGAGGCATGATCCTCAATCCGACGACGAACGATTCGTGCGTCTACGCGTTTACCCGGGTATCCGGTAACGATCGGGTTGTCGTCGCGTTGAACTTCAGCGAGAGACGTTTCATCGGCTCAATAAAACTCTCGTCTGGAGAAATTAGATCGGCCGATCAAACGGTTCTAGAGGATGTCATGACAAAACGCACAGAAACAGTTTCTTCGTCCGGAAGGCTTCCGATCACGATCCCTCCGATGGGATATCGTATATTTTTCACGGCACAACCTCGCTAACATTCCCGGAATTTTACCATGGCGCAGCAGCATGAACGGTTGGTTTCACTCGACGCATTCCGCGGCGCAACGATCGCCGGAATGGTTCTCGTCAATAACCCCGGAACATGGAGCGCGATCTACCCTCAGCTTGAACATGCTGAATGGAACGGGTGGACGTTCACGGACTGGATATTTCCGTTTTTTCTTTGGATCGTCGGCGTGTCGCTCACGCTCTCTTTTACTGCGCGCCGGGAACGCGGGGACTCGCGGACGCAATTGCTCCGTCAGGTCATCAGACGATCCATCATCATCTTTGCCATCGGGCTATTTCTCGCCGGTTTTCCCTACTTTAATTTCTCGACGATACGGATTCCGGGTGTCCTCCAACGCATCGCCGTGTGCTATTTCACAGCATCGCTCATCGTTCTTTACACAAAGGGGTTGCGTGTCCAGATAATGTGGCTCGTTGGGCTGCTTGTTTCCTATTGGCTCATCATGAAACTTGTGCCCGTTCCCGGGATCGGCGTTGGCGTAATGGAACGGGGAAGAAATTTTTCAGCGTATGTGGATGGGCTATTTCTTTCCGGACACATGTGGGGTCAGACAAAAACATGGGACCCCGAGGGGATCGTAAGCACCCTTCCCGCGATCGCAACGACGTTGTTCGGCGTCCTCACCGGTCGTTTTTTGCAGGGAACGTTTACGAAAGAGGAAAAAACTTCTTGGATGTTCGTTGCAGGAAATGTTCTCCTATTGCTCGGCGCCATTCTCGACATGTGGCTCCCGATCAACAAAAGTATTTGGACGGCATCGTACGCCATTTTTATGGCGGGGTGGGCGCTCGTCTGCTTTGCGATGTTTTATTGGCTTATCGACGTTAGGGGTTACCGGCGATGGGCGACTCCGTTTATCATCCTCGGCATGAATGCCATCGCTTTGTATTCGCTGTCGGAGTTTATCGGGAAACTGTACGCCATCCTGATCACCGTGCATCGACCGGATGGGACGGAAATTTCAGTTCAGGAATTGATTTTCAACTCTGTCTTCCTTCCTCTTGCAAGCCCAATAAACGCATCGCTGATCTTCGCCGTTTGTTTTGTGCTTTTCATTTTCTCCATTGCATGGGTCATGTGGAGGAACAAGTGGTTTATCAAAGTGTGACCGCTGATGTCCGCGCGAGCGCGTCATGAACACCATCACATCGTGCCGTTCTTGTCTTGACTTTGAGGATTAAAATCTACAAATTTTCGGGGTTTGTTGCGGTCGCGCTGACACACACGTGGTTCCAAGGAGGCATGCATGGAAAATGAATCTCAGGAAAAAGTCGGCTTACAGTGGAAGTGGATCGCCATTGGAACAATTATCGGAGTCGTGCTGACGACGTTCCTTTTCCAGATCATGTCCGATACGTTCAACTCGTTCTACATCCCTCTCTTCATCGGGCTCCTCTCCTTCGTCATCATGGGAATCATTATCGGATATAAATCTCCCGGCTATACCCTCAAGGAACCGGCTATTGGCGGAGTGTTCGCCGTGTTGATCACCATTGGGATCCTTCACTATGTTTTCGATTACAATCCCCCCGAAGGACAGATGATCGCAGCTCCTTTCATGGCATTTGTGTTGGCGTTGATCGGCGGATGGGTCGGCGAGGAGCTGCAGGGATCGCAGCAGCGAGCGGCAGAGAATAAGACCATCGCAGGACTCGAATGGGCGTGGGTCATCACGGGAACGGTCGTCGGCTTCATCCTCAACAATATTTTCGTCTATGGTCTGTTTGCGCTGATGAGATTCGGCGTCGCCGGAATTCTTATCTCTCTTGGGGCAAGTTTTATCGTTGCCGGCATCATTGTCGGCTATAAGTCTCCGGGCGTTACGATCAAAGAGGCCGCACTGGCCGGCGTGCTCGGCGTGATCTTGAATTTCTTTTTTATCTATTTCGGTTTCGGCGCGATGCTCGATATGGAATTTCTGATCATCGGCCTTATCGGGGGCTTCATTCTTTCGTTTGTCGGGGGATGGATCGGAGAAGAAATGCAGAAGCGGAAGGAACGCACGGCGAAATAACTTTCACCGAAGTCTCACTAAAACAAAAAAGAGGGTCCATTCGCTGGGTCCTCTTTTTTGTTTTAGTGGCACAGCAACTTTTCCGGTTGCCTTGGACGTGACTCTACCGCTTGGGCGGTTGGGGAAGGTTTTTAGTGAGCGCATTCATGAGGCCGCCCGATCTCTTTTTCTCCGAGACTTTCTGCAACGGCGTATTATCGTGCTGTTTGTTGATGTACATTTGCTGCGCGATCGCGAGGAGGTTGAAGACGAAGTAATAGAGGTTCAAGCCCGACGGGAGGCTGTTGAACAGCAGCGTCATCATCACTGGCATCATCCAGACCATCGCTTTTTGCCGCGGGTCGTTGACGGTCATCTTCTGTTGGATGAACATCGTAATGCCCATCATGAGCGCGAGGCCGCTGAGGTTGTGTACGCCGAAAAAGGGAAGCGTGAACGGCAGCTCGGTGATGATGTCGGGAATAGAAAGGTCCTTGATCCACCACACAAACCCCGCTTGACGCAACTGGATCGAGTTCGCAAACAACGCGTAAAGGGCGTAGAGAATCGGCATCTGAATCAATAGCGGGAGACAGCCGCCCGCGGGGTTGACGCCGTAGTCCTTGTACAGCTTCATGATCTGGACGTTCATCTGATTCGGATCGTCTTTGAACTTTGTCCGGATCTCCTCCATCAAGGGCTGCAGGGCCTGCATCTTTTTCATCGACTTCATGCTGCTCCGCGTCAACGGATGGAGCGCAATTTTGATCAGGATCGAAAAGACGATGATGACTAGGCCGTAATTCGAGATGAACAGGTGCAGGAATTTGAACAGCGGGATGAGAAGGTACACACTGATCGGACGTATCCACGACCAGCCAAGGCTCATGATGTGGACGAGCCCTCGGCCGTAGCTATTGATGATGTCGTATTCGAGCGGTCCGATGAACAGCGTAAATTTCGCCGACTCTTCGACGGTATTCTTGAACGGAACTTTTAGAGCGATCGAATAGTGTTCGACCATGCCGTGGTTGGCCACCGTGTCGCACCGGCCTTCAAGATACGCGCCGTCCGCTTTTTTGTCGTCAGAAAGGAGAACGACGGCAAAATATTTATTCCGCGTCGCAACCCATTCTGTCTCCCCGCTTGTGTTCGATACGGGTGTCTGGCCCGGTTTCGACGCATCGATCGAAGAGACTTCGCCGCCGGCATACAGGTACGCCTCTGCCTGACGCGATTCGTCAACGCTGTTGCCTTCCACATATCGGATCCCGTTTTCCCAAACGACCTGATACTCGTAGTTCGCGATAATATCTTGCATGCCGACCAGTTTCACGCCGACGTCAAGTCCATAGGAATTATTTTTGAAGCGGAGGGTTTTGACAATTTTCCCCGTACCGGCATTGAGGGTAAAGGCAATGGAATATTCCTCGTCGCCCGTCAAACGAACGTTCCCCGTGGGCGGAAGGTTTGCGGTAAAAAATAGACCGCGTGTGTCTATGAGCTTTCCGTCGGTCGAAGTAAAAAGAATGCTGAAATCTCCTCCGGTTGCATTCTCGACAAGCTGAACGGGATATTGATCCCATGTTCTATAATTTTTCAGCACAAACTTCTCGATCGCTCCGCCTTTAGTCGAAACCTCCGCGGTGTACAGATCCGTTTCTATGGTGACGATCTGTTCTTTGCCGTTGGCGTCGCCCGAGAAAAATTTCCCGAGCGAATCCGATGTGGGCGGCTGCTGTACTTGGGGAACGCTGGCAGCTTCTTTCTTCTCCTGCCGTTGAGTGGCCTGAGGCGGTACGGCAGAGTCTTTTTGTACTACGGTCGGCTGGTTCTTCTCTTGAGGCTGGTTTGACGGCTTGGGCGTACTCCACCACATCCACACCATCAAAACAAGTGCGATGAGGACAAATCCGAGCGTTGTTTGTTTATCCATTACGACGACACTCCACATCAAAAAAGTTATACAACATCACTGGACCGGATCATATCCTCCCGGATGCCATGGGTGACATTTGGCAATGCGGCGCACGGTGAGCCACATCCCCTTCATGAATCCGTGGCGCGCGAATGCATCGATTGAATACTGCGAGCACGATGGATAGAACCTGCATGAATTTGGCGGAAGCAGGGGGGAGACCAACAGTTGGTAGAGACGAATGATCCCGATGGCGGCGCGATTCATAGTCCGGCCTCACGCGTGGGAAGAAATTTTTGCAACAATATCGACCAGGTCTCGTTCGATGGACGCGTAGCGAACCATCCGGACATTGGCTTGGGATGAACTTTTTTTGAAGACCAGCACGAGAACAATTTGAAGATCTCTTTTATCTGCCGTAGTGTGCAACTCGATCTTATTCTTTCGAAAAGCCTCTCTCATGTACCGCTTGATTCTGTTTCTGTCGACGGCAAGCGGGACAACTTTTCGGGGAACCGCAAAACCGACGCGTACCGGCGGTCCCTTTTTCTTCTCTGCAGTCCTAAAATAGCACCGGAGCTCTTGGCTCTGAATCATCTCTCCATTTTTAAGAACATCCGAGAAGGCGGAATAACCACGAAGGATTTCGGATTTGTGCAGTGTGTTGTGCACACGTTTAACCTTTGTCGGTTATTAGCAGGGGGGCGCAGTCGAACCGCGGAATTCTTGACCAGTACTCCGGCGCAAGCCGGCTTACCGCTCGTCGCTTACAGTAAGTTTATGCCGGCCTTTCGCCCTCCGGCGATTGAGGACTTTTCTGCCGTTCTTTGTGGACATTCGTTCACGAAAGCCGTGGGTATTCTTGCGCTTACGCCGGTGGGGCTGGTATGTGCGTTTCATCAATAATCTCCAAGTACATGCCAAACAAAAAAGGGTTGCCTCTTCTGAGACAATCCTTTTTATACAATTTATCGCTAGACAGTGGACTAAAATATAAATATTACCAGTGATAAACAAGAACTTTTTAAAGGCGAAAAAATTGCTTGACAAACCCAATCTTCGTATCGTATAATTCAAAAGCGGGAATGAACAACTGGCCTGTGAATAATGTGTTGATAACTTCTTGGCGATTGACATTTCTTCTTTTGCCTGTTTTTATTAGGGGAAATTTTGAAATGTGCGTTTGTTGATAAGTCGTCTACAAGTTTTAAGAATTGGTGCTATTTAATGTTTTGCCTGCCCTCACCTCATGTGTGTAATTTTCTAACAATGTATAAGTGTTTGTTTTTATAATTCGCAACTTGTGGATAAGTTTGTGCACAAGTGTTCAATCTCTGTTGATAATTTAGCGATTGCGCGAGACTCGTATGGAAAATGAGCTACACACCGTAGAAACCTTTCATGCTGAAGTGGATGCCGCCGGCATTTGGGCTTCATGTCTTTCAGCAATTCAAAACCAGGTGCCGAATCAGAGTTTCAAAACATGGTTTGAGCCCGTCAAAGCAACGAAGCTTGAAAATGGCGAGCTGACTGTACAGGTTCCCAGCCAGTTCTTTTATGAATGGCTGGAGGAGCATTACTACTCCCTCATAAAGTCTACGATCTCCCGATATCTGGGAGAATCGGCACGGCTCACATACATTGTTGTTCCTCCTGATGAATCGGGAACGCCTGTGGAGGTTCAGCCGACGGCGACTATTCGCATAGATAATGTCCCTCCGGTTGCGCCCGTTCGGGTCGAATCTCCTTTTTCTCCGGAAGAGAACGCGGCGTCTTTACCTCCGAGCAAAACGTTCCTCAATCCCCGTTACACGTTCACTAATTTCATCAAAGGCGACAGCAACCAGTTGGCAAGAGCTGCTGCATCGGCCGTATCGAACAACCCCGGGGGAACGTCGTTCAACCCGCTGGTTCTTTACGGCGGCACCGGGCTTGGCAAAACCCACTTGATACAGGCGATCGGCAACTATGCCTTTGAGGCGGGAAAAGCTCGGCGTGTCTGTTACGTCTCCAGTGAAAAATTTACAATAGAGTTTGTCGATGCGATCCAATCGGACAAGACCCGAGAGTTCTCTAATTATTACCGAAGCATGGACTTGCTCATTGTTGACGACATCCAGTTTTTTTCCGGAAAAGAAAAAACGCAGGATAGTTTCTTCCACACATTCAACACCCTGCACCAGATGGGAAAGCAGATCGTCCTCTCTTCCGACAAACCTCCCAAAGATCTGAAGGGACTCGATGAACGGCTCATCTCACGCTTCCAATGGGGCCTTACCGCGGACATACAGCCGCCCGACCTTGAAACCAGAACCGCCATCCTCAGAAAAAAATGCGAAGACGACAGCATTGAAATTCCTCAGGAGGTTCTCGACTTTATCGCGACCAACGTGACATCCAATATCCGCGAGTTGGAAGGATGCTACATCAGCCTGCTTGCAAAAGCATCCTTGGAAAACCGCGATATCAATCTCGAACTCGCGAAGGATGTGCTCCGGCTTGTCGTAAGCGACGTCCGGTCGCCCATCACTGTAGAGGAAATTCAACGGCTCGTCGCTGAGTTTTTCGACATCCCGCCGGATCTTCTTCGCGCGAAGACGCGCAAACAGGAGATCGTCAACGCGCGCCAGGTGGCGATGTATCTTGCAAAGGAAATGACCAATTGTTCGTTGAAAACCATCGGACTCCATTTCGGCGGGCGCGATCACAGCACTGTGATCCATGCCTATCAGTCGGTCGAGGACCAGGTCAAACTGGACTCAAAATACCGGGACACTCTCCAACTCGTGAGAAAGCGGATCGAAAATTCCTCGCATTGACGCATCGACCATCGTTGAGCCTAAAAAAGTCTCACACTAGTGAGACTTTTTTTATTCACTTTACCGTTGGAAAAGATGTGAATTGATGTGGATCAACTGTGGAGAATTCTGCCTTCGCGGGCATTTTACCTGACAGGTAGATGATAATGTTAAGAACTTTTTAATTGTTCACACCAAATTCACCCCGCTGTTTTTGCCGTTCTGAGAATTCGTTCAATGAATATCCTCTTTCATGCTGATTTCCCCTTTTATCAACATGTCAACAGCTGTTATAATTACTCTTATTCTTATAAACATCTTTATATTAAAGAAGGATTACAAAAGCGGTTTTCTAAACGGAAAAAGATTTCCCCGGTAAAGATAACCCTCGATTTGGTAGTAGTACGTTTTGGATTTCCGATAGAAACGTTCGGGCATGACACAGCCTGAGCGCTCGTCATGCCCGCATGCTTCTGGCGGGCATCCACATAGCAGTGAAAAAAGGATCGCAAAACTTACCACTACCCACGATTTAGGAGTGTTGATTATATTCGCATTTTATTCTAATTTTGTTCAATGTTAGGATAGCGATCTTTTATCGTTACAATTTTTAAAGAATTGTCTTTTAAAAACCAGTAATTATTCATGCAGCAATATCTTCGCTACTCGCTCCTGACTATTCTGCTGCTTGTTGTTCAAACGACGATAATCCCATTTGTATCCATCGAGAATATTGTTCCAGACCTGCTCCTCATTTGGATCGTTCTCATCGCAATACAATTAGGGCAAATACCCGCAACGGTAGCTGGGTTTGCTATCGGGCTTGTCATAGACCTAGTCAGCGGTCATTTTATCGGATTATCAGCTCTTTCGAAAACCGTGGCGGGTTTTTTTGCGGGGTATTTTTTTAACGAAAACAAAAGAGATATGACGCTGGGAAGTTACCAGTTTTTAATAATTGTTGGGTTGACGTCGTTGATTCATAACATCATCTATTTCGTCATATTCGTCCAGGGCAGCGATGTCAGCTTTTGGACGGCAATATTTCGATTCGGACTATTTTCCACAGTGTATACTATTGCTCTAGCCGTTCTTCCGGTCTTTGCCTTTTCCCGGAAGCTTGCATAAAACTGCTGTCATACAATGACGACTGAAGAATTCGGATCCGCGCAAAGAAAGAACATCCTGCTCACCGTCATCGGTTTAGGGCTGGCAGTTCTTGTTGGCCGCTTATACCAGCTCCAGTATGTTTACCGGGACGAATACGGAAAGAAATCCGAGGAAAACAGCATCCGGACAGTAGTCAAGGAGCCGGTTCGAGGCTATGTCTATGATCGCAACGGAGAACTTATCGTCGATAACAGGCCGTCGTATATCGTCATGTTGACGCCGATCGACTTCGACATGAGGAACGTTCCGCTGCTCGCCAAGATACTCCAGATGGATGAGGAATCGATAAAAGACAAGATCAAAAAAGCGCGACAATTTTCTCTTTTTAATCCTACGCGCATCAAACGCGATATCGATTTTGCAACCCTGTCGGCGCTTGAAGAAAACAAGGGACTTCTCCCCGGGATCGAAGTGCAGGTCGAATCGAAACGATACTACGGTTCGCCGGCGCGCGCTTCGCACATGCTCGGGTACGTGAAAGAGATCTCTGACTGGCAATTGGAAAAATTGGGAGAGTATTATCAGCCGGGGGATGTCGTCGGCTCGTCGGGGCTCGAGGCGAATTACGAAAAGTATCTGCGAGGAGAGAAGGGGTACGAATTCATTTCGCAGAATTCAAAAGGACAGGTCATCGGAAATTTCAACAACGGCAAATACGACATTGCCCCGAAGGACGGCCTCGACCTCCATCTCGCCATCGACGTCAACGTTCAGGCCTTGGCTGAATCTCTTTTGACGGGTTACCGCGGGGCTGTCGTCGCAATCGACCCGACGAACGGAGGAGTCATCGCTCTCGCGAGCGAACCGGATTACGACCTCTCCGATTTCAGCGGCGTCACACCTCCCGACGTATGGAACAAACTGAACGACGACGAAAACAAACCGCTCTTCAACCGCGCGACGCTCACGCGATATCCTCCGGGGTCGACGTTTAAAATGATCTTGGCGATCGCCGCATTGGAAAATAAAGTCATCGACGAAAACTGGCGCGTGCAATGCCGCGGATATTTCGTCTACGGGCGCAAGATATTCAAGGACGAACATGTCCACGGGTCGACGAACGTCGTCGAAGCAATTCAGAGGTCGTGCAACGTTTTTTTCTACCAGCTAATGCTTAAAGTCGGGCTCGATCCCTGGAACGAGTATGCGAGGGAATTCGGGTTCGGACAGCCGACGAAGATCGACATCCTCGAGGAAAATGCCGGCCTGGTTCCATCGACCGAATACTACAACCGCGTGTACGGAAAAGGAAAATGGACCCAAGGATATCTCGTGAGCCTCGGAATAGGGCAGGGAGAAATCGGAGTGACCCCGCTTCAGATGGCGAACTACGCGGCAATGCTCGCCAATAAAGGGCACTACTTTCAGCCGCACATCGTGCAGACGATCTACAACCCATCTACGCATACGACCGACACGGTTGCCGTTGAACATCACGACATTCACATTTCGGAACGGACATGGCAGCTCGTGCGCGAAGGAATGCGCCGGGTCGTGATGGAGCCGGGCGGGACCGGAGGAGCGGCACGGATTCCGGGCATCGTTGTCGCCGGCAAAACCGGCACCGCGGAAAACCCTCATGGGAAAGCCCACTCATGGTTTATCGGGTTCGCTCCATTCGATAACCCGAAGATCGCAATTTGCGTTCTTGTTGAAAATGTCGGTTATGGAGATTCGTATGCGGCGCCGATCGCGAGTCTCTGCATGGAAAAATATCTTTACGGAGAGATTATTCGGTATCAAAAAGTTCCGGAGCAGCCCCCGAAAGAACAGCTTCCGGAGGAACGCCACACCACGACGACCGCATCGCGCTGATTGAATTTCACCCTACTCTTGAGTAAGTATGAACACATTTTTTAAAGAGTATTTCGACCGGACAACGTTTTTTGCGTGCCTTGCCCTTATCGGCATTGGCCTGCTGTCAATTTACAGCGCAACGTTCGATACCAACGCGGCCATTAATTTTCATAAGCAAGTGACGTGGGCGGCGATCGGTTTTATCTTGATGGTTGCAACGATGCTCGTTCCCCTGCGCGTCATCCATCGCTCTTCAATGGTCATCTTTGCCATTTCTCTTTTTGGGCTCGCCGCCGTTCTGGCCGTCGGGCATCGCGCATACGGGTCGCTAAGTTGGTTTGGGTTCGGAGGGATGGGGGGGCAGCCGTCTGAATTCGTCAAGGTCACGACGATCCTTGCGCTTGCATCGTTCTTTAGCCGAAGCGACACGAACATGGGGAGCATTAAAGACGTCGCTAAAGCGTTCGGGATCATCATGTTGCCGATCGCTCTCATCATGATGCAGCCGGACCTCGGAACGTCGTTGACGTTCCTTGCGATGTTTGTCCCGATTCTCTACTGGGCGGGCGCTTCGAATTTTCTGATCGTCGCAATCATCGCCCCGGGCGTCGTAGCGCTTGCTGCGATCATCGGCACGACGACATTTCTCATTGCGCTGGTCTGCGTCGGTGCGGCGCTCTATTTTTTCCGCGAGGACAGATTTTTCAGCGCTGTGATGTTCGGCGTGAACGCGATGGTTGGAATTTTCGTCCAGGTTGTATATGAGAAGCTGCCGCTCTATCAACAGAAAAGGATCGCGACATTTATCGACCCGAACAACGATCCGTTGGGGGCCGGATACAATGTCATCCAGGCAAAAGTCGCTATCGGCTCCGGGGGATTTTTAGGAAAAGGATATCTTCAGGGAACGCAGACACAGCTGAACTTCATCCCGAAACAATGGACGGACTTCATTTTCTGCGTGCCGGGGGAAGAGTTCGGCTTCCTCGGAGCCGTCATCGTTCTCGGGTTGTTTGCAGTCATTTTGATCCATGGCGTCCGTGTCGGGTATATCGCAAAAAACCGATTCGGCAGCATCATAGCCATCGGTATCGTCTCTTTGTTCGCGGTCCATGTATTTGTCAATGTCGGCATGTCGGTAGGCCTCATGCCGGTGATCGGCATCCCGCTTCCCTTTTTAAGCTACGGCGGTTCCTCCTTGTGTTCGTACATGATCATGATGGGATTACTCATGAATGTTTACGCGCACCGAAAAGAATACTAACACACTGCCAAAAAAAATCCGAGGCCAAGCTGCAGCACCGCGCCTCTCTCCTCTGAACGTTCCAAGGCGTCACACTGCTATGATGAAGCGTTTTCTCGTCCCGTTTTTTATAGTCGCCCACATCGTTGCCGCACAAACGCGAGCGCCGTCTCCCCTAAAAAAATTAACTCAGCTGGTTCATGACCAGTGGCAGGTAAAAGAAGGCCTTCCGCAAAACTCGGTCAACGCCATCATTCAAACTCATGACGGATACCTTTGGCTCGGAACATACGAGGGTCTCGTACGCTTCAACGGAAAAAGTTTCACAGTCTTTGACAGAGGGAACACCCCCGCATTTGTGAGCAACAGGATCACGTCGCTTTGCGAGGATCGCAAGGGACGATTGTGGATTGGAACGTACGGCGGCGGCATTACCCTTTACGACGGTAATACATTTCACACTGTTGACAACAACGTAATTGGAAAATATATCAATGTTGGTTCAATGACGATAGACCCGAGCGGGAAAATCTGGGTCATCACGGAAAAAGGAGTCCTCGAACTTAACGATACGACGATTGAAGCGTCGTATCGCGATGTGCGTGTAGACAACCTCAATCCATTAGGGTTAAATATCGATAGACAAGGAAGAGTATGGTTGGGCTGGGCTGGACCGTTTTATATTGTTGAGAATGGGCTAGTGAAAAAAATAAAATTGCCGGGATATCAAGGAACGATTGGTTTCCCGGCGCTTTGCCGGGAGGGAGGAGTGTGGCTCATTGCCGTCCGTCCACATAGCGGAGTATATCTGGGGAAATATACGAACCACTACACATCGCTGAAAAGAATTCCAGATTCAATTGCCGCGATGAGCCCCACACCGCTGTTCGAGGATTCCAACGGCGCTTTATGGTGTTCCGGAAGCTCATCATTATTGAGGTATTACGACGGCGTCTGGGACGCTTACGGAAAGAAGGATGGCGTCCGCATCGATGGAATCAGCGCAATTACCGAGGACCGAGAAGGAGATGTTTGGGTTGGGACAAACGGGGACGGTCTGCATCGCTTCAGAGATGCGCTCTTCACGCCCATCGGGATTCCGGAGGGGCTTCGCAAAGAAAATGTCTGGGCAATCTTTGAGGATTCCCGGCGGACGAAATGGGTCGGGAGCCTCGAAGGGTATTGCTACACGATCGATTCCAGCGGAACAATAAAAACCCAGACAGAAATAGGCGGTAATTCTTTTTGTTTTTTGGAAGACAGGGAGAAAAATATTTGGACAGGCGGTGGAGCTATCGTAGACAGGCATGGAAAAAGAATAACGCTCGATCGAAGTTTCGTCACCAATAGTCTCGCCATGGACTCGACGGGAAGAATCTGGCTCGCTGCGGTTACGGGGGGAATTTCGGTTGTTGAGCACGGGAAAATAGTCGATTCGATTTCCCTTGGTAACGCGCTTGCCAATATCAGCATACGAGCCATGAGGGCCGATCGCGACGGTTCGATGTGGATAGGCACACAAGCGGGACTCTTTCATTACCGGCTTGGACAGCTGACACACTATACGACTTCCGACGGGTTGCCAAATAATTGGATCAGAACCATCTATCAGGATTCTTCCGGCACGCTATGGATTGGCACAGACGGGGGGCTGGCTGAAAAAGCGAACGATCATTTTTTTTCCTATACAGAAAAAGACGGCCTTCAAAGCAATACAATTCATATTGTTCTTGAAGACGACAGCAGCAGATTATGGATGAGCAGCAACAAAGGTATTTTTGTCGTCCACAAAAAGGATCTTCAGTCGTTCGATAGCCACACCATCGACCACATCCCATGCATAGTTTATGGTGAAGATGACGGTATGCGAAGCGCGGAAGGAAACGGAAGCTTTCAACAAGGCGGCTGGAAGATGGATGATGGCACACTGTGGTTCGCGACAATTAAAGGAATCGCTATTGTCAACCCGAACCGTCCGATGATAAACACCACCGCGCCCCCCGTCGTTATAGAGGAGGTTAATGTCGATGGTGTAACTCTGCCGGTCCAAAAAGCGCTTGAATTTCATCAACCGGTAAACGATATCACCTTTCACTTTGCGGCGCTGAGTTATCGCATTCCTTCGCGCATCCACTATAGATATGAACTTGACGGTCTGCGATCCGAATGGATCGATGCAGGATCTCAGGACAATGTCACTTTTTCGAATCTTTCACCCGGCGATTATACTTTCAACGTCATCGCATCTAACGACGATAATGTCTGGAACGCCGCCGGCGCCGCCGTATCATTTGTCCAGCCCCCGTATTTTTGGCAAACCTGGTGGTTTTACGGGATCGTCGGGTTTTCAGTTCTCGGGATATTTGCGGGAATCGTTAGATACTATGATTTTCGGAAGGTGAAGCGCAGGATGGAAGCCCTTGAGCGTCAGCATTCACTCGACCGTGAACGCGCGCGCATCTCGCAGGATATGCATGACGAGGTTGGTTCGACGCTGACAAGAATCGCAATTCTCGGAGAACTGGCCCAGCGCAGCTTGGATCGCCGCGAGGAGACCGCTACACAACTCCAAAAAATTTCGGATATGTCCAGGCAAGTAATAGACAATCTCGGGGAAATTGTCTGGGCGCTCAATCCGAAGAACGACACACTCGACAGTCTGGTTGCGTACACGCGTCAGTATGCGGCGGAGTATTTAGAAATAACGCCACTGCGCACGGTGCTGGAATTTTCCGACGACATTCCGCAATCTCCGATTTCAGCCGAGACGCGCAGGAATATCTTTCTAACAGTAAAAGAAGCCATTCACAATATTGTGAAGCACGCCGCGGCGACCGAAGTGAGCATTCACTGTATAACAGACCGTGAAACACTTCGCGTTACGATCAAAGACAACGGAAAAGGGTTTGTCATAGATTCTGCCGGGCGATTCGGCAACGGCTTGGCCGGCATGCGCAAGCGGATTGAAGATATCGGAGGGCATTTTGATATTCTCTCTACTTGCGGCCGCGGAACAACGGTATCGTTTAAATTAAAGATCGCACGCGGCCAAGAATAGAAGCATTCCGACGTTTCCCGAACAAATACTACTTTTGTGTGATTGAATCGACGGCTCAAAAGAACTACGTTACGCAATGATACACGTTGTCATAGTCGATGACGACAGCGAAGTTCGCAACGGCATCGCCATGTTGATTAACGGTACCCATGGTTACCGTTGCGTCGGTGCGTACGGGAACGCTCAGGAAGCACTCGACCAAGTGCCCCATCTCTCGGTCGATGTCGTATTGATGGATATCAACATGCCGAACACATCGGGAATAGAATGTGTCGCAAAGCTTAAGGCGCTGCAACCGACGCTGCAAATCATGATGTTGACATCTTTCGAAGACAACGAAAAGATCTTTCAATCGCTCATCGCCGGCGCGAGCGGCTATCTGCTCAAAAAAACTCCTCCCACGAAACTTCTTGAGGCAATAGACGAGCTCCACAACGGGGGCTCTCCAATGTCGAACCAGATCGCACGGAAAGTCGTCGAAACATTCCGGACCCAGCCAGTCGGATCAAAAGATACAGTAGGACTGACAGAACGCGAACAGGAAATCCTTTCTCATCTCGCCAAAGGATACCGCTATAAAGAAATCGCCGATACCCTGTTTATCAGCGTCGAAACGGTTCGCACACACCTCCGCAACATTTACGAAAAACTCCACGTCCGCTCACGCACCGAAGCAGTGTTGAAATATTTTAACAAGTGATTGGTGACAGTAAATTGTAGGGAGTAGGGAGTAAGGAGTATTCACTGCTTACTCCCTACTCCTTACTGCATACCGTCTAAAGATTACTACTTTTGTGCTATTGTTGCGACCCCCCGCCCGCGCTAACTTACCCACGCTACGTGTTGCCCGTTAAGCCCAACGCCAAGACTCATTGATTGTCCAGATAAATTTAGTACCGCTCCGAAAAACCGGAGGCACGAAATTTTGAAGAGCATCATAAAAGGAGAAACTGCCATGCACAACAAACACAAAGAACGGGCGTTGACCATTGCAAATCGCTCATCGTTCGTCATCGTGTTCATTTTTTTCTCTACGGTCTACGGGGGAGACATCAACGGACCGACCTGGAAAGCGGACCTTGGCAAAGAGATTCAGGCAATCCGCTACCTCGACGGCAACACGAACGTGCTTTTCGCCAGCAACAAATACGTCTGGCTGTACGATGTTGCGTCTGGAAAGAAAATCTGGAATGCCGAGTTGCAAGACTACAACAAAAAAGGGCTGCGGTATGTCACTCAAGGGAATAAATTTTTTATCAGCACGTCAAAAACAGTGCAGTGTTATGACGCCCTAACCGGCAGCCGGTTGTGGGAAACGACTGTGCCGGATGTGGATCAGGATGATTACCGTTCCAGGGAAAAGATCGCGAACGACGCCCTGATGATTCGTTATGAGGATCAACGTGTCCTGTTCAATACGACAAATGGGAAGATACTTCTCAACGTTACCATCAACGCAAAAGCCAAAGACAAAGGGGCTCCGGTCCTGTTCGATTTTCCTAAACAAGGAAAAGACCTTGTGCTCTTGAAGGGAGATAAAGCCGGTTTATTCGACATCGCCACGGGCGCGCAGCTTTTTGTCGGAGAAAACTACGTGCCAGACTACGACCTTGTGAAAAAAGACCTCAATTGGTATTATCAAATGCCCGACGACGAGGCGATCCTGCTTGTGTTAGATGGAGAGGTAGTGGTTATCGACGCCGTTAACAATAAAGAGATCCTCCGACGCAAACTTGATATCGACGACTCGCACCAGGTTTTGATGCCGACGACGCAGGGGTGTGCGGTGTTCACGAAAGATAAGATCGTTCACTTCAACATGGAAAATGGCTCGGTCGTGGAAGTCAACGTTCCCTACGATGATATCCGCACAATGCAGCCGTATGTCGTCAACGGCAAAGACGTCCTGCTCATGAGCCTCAAGGACAAAATGGTGGGCATCGATCTTGTTGGCGGTAAAATCATGTGGCAAACGAAAGAAGGCGACCCCAATTTTGAAGGCTTCGCCCATCGGTACATCGCGCAAGATAGCGAAGATGCTATCGTGACATACGCCCGGCCGCGTAAAGGCGGGGATGAAAGCGGCACATATCTTTATGCCATGAAAGTGAACCTGCTGACGGGTAATCTCGAATACAAGACGACGGTTGCACTCGGGAAAGATGTTGTCTCTCATGGCGGAGGCCTCCTCGGCTCCATCGGGAAAGCATACCTGGCCATGGCAACGCTTGGGCTTTCAACTATCGGCAGCGGCGCCGATTTTGGGTATTCGAACATCGGATTTGATTACGATGTAATGGAAGAAAACGGCCGACTTATTACGGCGATCGTTACGTCTGCAGAAATGCTTAACCCGGACACGCGCAAAGAAGGGGGCGAAGGTTTCTGCGCTGTCGATGAGAAAACGGGAGCCGTGGTTTACAAAAGTTATTTCCCGATCCTCGATAAATCCGATAAGTTCACGAGCGCTTCTTTTGTGGACAACAACGTGGTCTATCTGACTGGCGAGAACCGTTTAATTGCATTCGATCTTGTAGCGGGGAAGGAACTGTGGAGCATCGAAAAGGAGCTTGATGACGCGCAGGTATTCGACATGGCAATGATCGACGGCGTTCTTTACGCAAAGTGCGGAAAAAAAGCTTACACCGCAGTGTTCCTTATCGGCGACCAGAGCTTTTACGCCCATCTCAACAACCAGGCGACCGAGGACAAGCTCGATGTCGACGAGGATTCGAAAACGAAGCCGTTCTGTTTTCTTGCCGTTGATCCCGCTTCCGGAAAGATCCTCTGGCGCACAGAAACAGAGAATGATCCGGCGCTGGCAGAGGGTGACTTTGGCCTGTCCAACACCCATGCTTCGTTCTCGTTCCATGAAATGAAGTTGGCAATGCAGGGGTATGGTGGCGATCGGTCAAAGGTCGTAAAGCCGTTTGATTTTACTTCATACTATAATCCGGACGCCAAGGAGTTATATTTCTCCGACCTCGAAAAAGTCTATGCCCTGAAGCTCGGTCGCGACGGAGGAAAAATAGATTGGGAATTCAGCCTCAAGAAGAACGATGTTGGCGCCATTGAGTTCGAAAAAGCATTCGCATACAACAAGCGTGACCATAAAATGACCCAGCCGCTGCGGTTTGAGTACTCCGGGGGGAAGATGGTCGTGTATGGTCCGGAAGGGATTGCGGCAATCGATCCGGCAACCGGGAAGCCGCTTTGGACCCGCGAATGGAGTTTCGACTGGAAAAAAGTTCGTTACTTCCCGCAGCTTGTAGACAACAAGCTCGTTTACTGCATCGACTCAAAACTGACGAAGATCGATCTTGGGAGTGGGGCAGTGGATTGGCAGGTGAAAGTTGACAAGGATACTGGACTCTATCCGTCTCCGGACAACAATTATATTATTACGCTGAACGATGAAGTTGCATCGGCTTTTTCTCTGAAATAATTTCCCGACGCTTAACAAAATGAGCGGAGAAACACTTTACAATCTCCGCTCATTAAATCTTGCAATCTTGCGATTTGTTTTTATT